>JAYEJA010000134.1:0-8635 GCA_034660395.1 Actinomycetota bacterium | reverse complement strand
TTTCCTATTATACTTTGTTATCCCTACGGGAACTATACCTATAGACATTATATTCCTATAACCTGTTATTAAATTTAAGAGTGTATTACGCATATTATTTCCATCATTTATCCCAGGACAGAGGACTATCTGTATATTTGTCTTAATGCCATTTTTATCAAGGAATTTAAGATTTTCAATTCCCTTCATATTTTTTTTGTTCCCAAAGACAACTTCCCTTACTTCCCTATCAAGGCTATGAACCGAGACAAAAAGCGGTTCCAGCCTGTACCTTACTATCCTTTCAAGGTCCTTTTTTCCAATATTGGTAAGGGTTATAAAATTACCATACATATATGAAAGCAGGAAATCGTCATCTTTCACATATAATGTAGAACGCAAATTTCGGGGAAGCTGTTTAACGAAGCAGAAAATACAATTATTATTACAGGTTTTTATGTTTTTTGTTATCCTATAATTGTTCAATAGCTTTCTTTACATCTTTTATATCTTTGACCGGCGTCGAGGCACCGCCACTTATACCGGCAGTACTCTTATGCATAAACCAATCCGCCCTAATTTCCTTAAAATTCTCAATATGATGGGTAGAACTGTTAAACCTTCTTGATATTTCCACCAGGTGCTTCGTGTTCGCACTGTTTTTACCGCCTACTATTAACATTATATCTACATCTTTTGACATCCCTGCGGTTGAATTCTGCATTTTTTCAGTCGTGTCACAAATAGTATTATTTATGAAAAGTTCCCTTGTTCTTTCAAGTAATCTGTCATTGATAATATGAAGTTTCTCTTTGGTCTGTGTTGTCTGTACGACCACTCCGATTTTCTTTTTAAAAGGCAATTTTTCTACGTCTTCCTCATCCTCGATAACTACAAATTTTTCATTTAAAACATAACCTTTTATCCCAAGAACTTCAGGATGATTTTTATTCCCTATAATTACTACAAAATAGCCGTTTTTAGATAATAACCTCGCTCTTGCCTGGGCTTTTTTTACTATGGGGCACGTGGTATCAATTACTTCTACATCTTTTTTAGCCTTTATTTCATTTATTAAATTGGGAAACATTCCGTGTGAACGTATAATAAAAATTCCTTTTTTGCCTATTTCGTCTATATCTTTTACTGAAACCAGACCTTTCTTTGACAGTTCCCTGGTAACGCCTGGATTATGTATTATTGAGCCAAGGGTAAAAATTTTCCTGTTCCTCGATCTATATTTTTTAATAGTCTCTTCAGTAATCTTTAGTGCCCTTTTAACACCAAAACAATAACCGGAATATTCAGCAACCCTTACTTTCACTTTCATATAATTAAACCTTACCCGCTCTCATATTTGTAATTTCAATAAATACTATATTTATTTTATTATATTATATAACCTCTTTATTTCTTTCATAGTTTCATTAAATACCAGGTCTATAGCTTTTTTCTTATCATATTTTTTAACTATTTCTTCCGTTTCTATGAGATTTCCAAAAATCAATTTAATTTTAGGAAAAAATAACCTCTTATGCGGCTTCTGTATTACTTTATTAGTCCCGCTGACTGCCACAGGCAATATAGGAGCTTTACTGTGCACGGATATGAATCCAACGCCCTTTTTCCCTTCTCCCAGAATGCCATCCGGAGATCTTGTTCCTTCAGGGAATAAACCCAGCGCATTTTCATTTTTTAGGATTTCAAATGATGTTTTAAATACCTTCATGCTGAACGACTCCCTGTCCACGGGAAATGAATTTAAAAAAGTTACAAGGGAAGACACAAATTTATTACTATATAATTCTTTTTTTGCTACAAAGTAAATGCATCTTGGTATAAAAACTCCTATTATTAAAGGATCCAGATAGCTTATGTGATTGGAACATATTATCAGTTTCCCCTTATCGGGAACTTTATCAATTCCTATCTTTTTCACCCTGTATAAAGGAAAAAATATACATTTTAAGATAAATTTTATAAATTTATACAGTACGAAATATGGCCTGCTATGTTTTACTTCAAGCATTTAACTTCTCTAAATATAATTTTTTAATCTCATCCACTACATTTCTTATAGTCATGTTCGTGGTATCAATTACAACACCATTTTCCGGTATTACCAGAGGGCTGTCTTTTCTTCCGATGTCAATTTTATCCCTGCTTATAATTTCCTCTCTTATTATTTCCTTTTTTAAAAAACTGCCTTTTTGTTCTACCTGAAGCCCCCTTCTATTTATTCTTTCCTTAAGGTCCGCTGTCAGATATATTTTTAACGTAGCTTCAGGATAAACAACGCTACCCGTATCCCTTCCTTCCAGAACGGCATTACCTTTTTTTACCAATTTCCTCTGGAGACCCACAAGATTTTTTCTTACACCTGATAGTTTTGAAACAATGGAAACAGCGGATCCTACTTCCCTGCTTCTTATTTCTTCAGTAACATCAGTACCGTTTATACTTATCTTTGTATATCTTCTCTCATCAAGGGAACCGCTGCCAAATTCTATTTTAAGGTTTTCTGACAGTTTTATTATGGAATCTTCGTCATTGCAATCTATATTGTTTTTAATAGAAGCAAGGGTTATAGCCCTGTACATCGCTCCCGTGTCAATATATTTCAGCCCCAGTTCCCTTGCTAAAATTTTTGCTACAGTGCTCTTGCCGCTACCGGCAGGTCCGTCTATTGTAATAATATTCTCTGCAGCCATTTAAAATAAAACCGTTATAAACAATTTAATAAATTCTTTAATGAATTATGAATATAAATCTTTTTTAGTTAAGAGCTTCCTTCAGGTTGTACTTAAAACCTGGAAAAGATGTATTTATACAGCCTGAATTAAGAATGGTTACACTTCCCTCCGACATTAATGAAAGTATTGAAAGCGCCATTGCAATTCTATGATCGCCAAAACTATCAACTGTCCCCTTACCGGCAACAAATCCTTCATTTCCCTTTACTATCATACCATCCTTTTCTTCCTTAATATCAACATTTAATTTACCGAACTGGCTGACAATTGATTTTATTCTATCACTTTCCTTATGTCTCAGTTCACCCGCACCCCTGATTAGTGTACTGCCTCCGGCAAAAGCCGCCGCCACGCATAACACCGGTATATCATCAATTATAACCGGCATTTTTTCTTTCTCTATTTCTATGCTTTTTAATGAACTTGAATAAGTTTCTATATCCGCAATGGGTTCATTATTAACAACCTTTTTATTCTTCACAATTATTTTGCCGCCCATTTTTTTTAATACATCTATGATATAGCTTCTTGTCGGATTAATGCCGACATCTTTAATTATGGTATGAGAGTTTTTCAAAATCAGAGTAGCAGCGATAAAGTATGCTGCCGAGGAAATATCACCGGGTACATAAATCCTCTTTGCATTTAATTTTTTACCGGGCACAAGTTTAGTGTATTTCCCGTCATATTTTATATCCGCACCAAAATATTCAAGCATTCTTTCAGTATGGTCCCTTGAAATATCAGGTGAAATTACCTCTGTAATCCCCTTTGAATTAACTGCCGCTAAAAGAATTGATGATTTAACCTGCGCGCTGGATACTTTAAGTTCAAACTTACCTCCTTCAAGACCTTTACTTCCAAATATTACAATTGGAGCTTTTGTATTATTCTCCCTGCCGTAAATTTCAGCTCCCATTCGGGAAAGGGGCTCTATAATTCTTCCCATAGGCCTTGAATTTATTGATTTATCACCACTTAATACCGACATAAAATTTGTTGAGGAAAGAACACCGCTCATAATCCTTATGGTCGTCCCGGAATTTCCGGTATCCAGTATATCATCGGGCTCTCTGAATTTTCTTATTCCCCTTCCGTAAACAATCAAACTTCCGTTCAATTTTTCTATTTTTACACCCAGTTTTTTCAGAATTTCCAATGTTCTAATACAGTCCTGACAGAAAAGGAAATTTTCAACCACCACATTTCCATTAATAAGAGAAGATATAATTATGCTTCTGTGGGAGATTGATTTATCACCCGGAATATTAAGCTCGCCGTTTATACTGTTTGCCCCATGTATTTCCATTTTTATTCACCCAGCACTTTTTTTACGCTGGCTTCATACCCAGCTTCTTCCGCTGCATCCTTCGCAATCTTTCCGGAGTCTTCACCCTGGACCAGAACTTTAAGTATTCCTCCGCCGCTAAATTCAGTTGAATGAAAAATCGATATATCCTCTATATTTATACCATATGAGCTTATAGCCCTTGTAATCTCGCTTAAAACGCCCTTCCTGTCTTTTATGGCAATCCTTAGCTCATAAAGGTTTGATATATCCTTTTCTATATATTTTGCCAGGTTGATTCTTGCTTCCCTGGCCTTAATATAATGGTCCCTTACTGATTCAGGTTTATTATTCTTAATATCAGACTTAAATCTTTTTAAATAATCTATATAATCATCTATGGATTTTATTAATTTATCCTTATTCTCAAAACTTATATCCAGCCACATTTTAGTATTTGCAGCTGCGATTCTTGTCATATCTCTGAAGCCTCCGGCGCAGAGTTTGAATAAATTTTTCATGTTCTTCTGCTTATCATCTATCATATCAACCAGATTTGTAGATAAAATATGAGGAAGATGGCTTATTAAGGCTACATTTTCGTCATGCTTGCCTGGATCTATGGTAATTACTTTTGCTCCCATTTTTGTAAATAAAGAATGCAAAGTAACCAGCGGTTCGGATATCGTGGTATCCGTAGGTGTAAGGACATAAAATGTATTCCTGAATAAATCCGGTGTAGCGCTGAGTATTCCCTCATTTTCCGAGCCGGCCATCGGGTGTCCTCCAATAAAGTATACGTTTTCAGGCAGTATGCTGCATACTTTGCTGACTATCTTTTCCTTGGCGCTGCCCACATCGGTTACTATAGCTCCTTTTTTTAGATATTCTTTTATATGGCGCGCTACTTCAACTATATTACTGATAGGCGTTGCTATTATTATAAGGTCCGCATTAGAAACTGCTTCACTGTAGCTGCCGGCAATTATATCAATTATGTTCCTGTATTTTGCTATATCCATTGACTCACTCTTTATATCGTATCCGGTTATTATAAAGTCCTTATTTACGCTCTTTAATGACAGCGCAAGCGAGCCGCCTATAAGTCCAAGACCTATTACCGCTATTCTTTTAATATTTTTCATTTGTAAACCTGTATCTATGAAATAATAAAAATATTCTTAATAATATATAAAAATTATTATGATTTGTGAACAGTAACCTTTATCAATCTTCATATCATTTTTATTATTTTACTATAGATTTTATATTTATTAACCATAAAAAATAAAACATCTATAAATTATTATATTTCTGCGCCTAATATATTGACAACATTTTTTTATTTTGATATGTTTTTAACGTTTTAGGACAGGAGGCAACCTTCGGGTATAACTCTGACTTGTAACCGAAAGGATACAAAAAAGGGCTAATAATCTGAAAAGTCCCTAAGGAAAGTTCTAAGATGGGCCCCGAGATGTTGATTAGTCTAAGGCGCTAGCTAAGACAAAAGATAACTCGGGGTTTTTATTTATATTCGCAAAAGCCCTATAATCTTCTTATAACTTAAGCCAATAAACTCAATTGCTCAATCTGCCATCATTTAACTTACATGGCCTTAAAATATAAATAATAAAAGCACTTATAACCGCAAAAATAAATACCAGAGTTTCCGAAACCATGATTCCGTACATGTAACCCGCATAAACTGATATAAAATCTACCAGCATATGATAAAATACTGCAGCTGTTATAAGATAATACTTTCTCCTGATAAAAGCACTTACTACCATAACAGAGAGTGAAATCTGAATAACGATGGCAAAAATTCTCTCCATCGCGCCAATAAGCGGAATGTACCAGTTTATATCATATATCTCCCCTGCAAAATATGACGGAATGATTTCAGGAAAAAACCTGTAAGCTATAAAATTTATTAATACCAAAAATCCAACAAAAATCATAGATTCTCCCCCGCCGCCATGACCTATACCATACATAATTCCTTTTTTAAAGTTTCTCTTCCTTATGATTGCTCCAAAGGCTAAAACTCTTACTCCCTCCTCAAACAATCCGGCCGTAAAGGAGGCGGACAAATATATCAACGCTATAGCTAAATCCCCAACAAAATATTTAAGTATAAATGAGCTGATAATATTATTTAAAGGCAGCCTTATTAATGAAATAAGAAATAATAACATGCCCAGGAAGAATATTGCCCACGATACCCTGTATTTTTTCCACATATAGATTGCAAGAAATAATGGCAGGCCGATTTCAATAACAACTGCAGCTATATAAGAAAAGTCAAGTAGAATATTATCCATTAAAACCACTTTTTATATTGGTTATATAATAGTTATTACTTAAAAATCTTATAGCTATTTAATGAAATCTATAAAGATTTTTACCAGTTGAGGGTCAAACTGAGTGCCTGCACATCTTTTAAGCTCTTTTATAGCTTCCTTTTTACTTATGGCCTTCTTATACGGCCTTTCATGAGTCATTGCATCATACGCATCAACTATAGATATTATTCTCGCATTTATAGGAATTTTTTCTTTTTTTAAACGGCTCGGATAACCCGTTCCGTTCCACCATTCGTGATGTGACAGTATCGCCTCTGCAATAGTTTTAAGCTGCGGAGATGAACTTGCTATATTACTGCCTATTCCGGGATGCTTCTTTATAGTCTCCCATTCCTCATCAGTTAACTTTCCCCTTTTCATTAAAATTTCATCAGTTATGGCTATTTTTCCGATATCGTGGAGCGTTGCCAGAAGTGACAGTTCATTTAACTTATTTTCTTTTAATTTTAATGAACGGCCAAGCCTCAGCGCCATCTTTTTCATTCTTTCTCCGTGTTCCTCTGTTTCGTAACTCTTTTCCTGAAGCGTTCTTTTAAGAGATGAAATTATAGAACTGGAAATACTGCTATTTTCCAGTAATTTCCTTCTATACATCCAGTCCTCGGCTTCCTTTGTTATATTCTTAATATCAACGCGGTTGCTTTTTTTGGTGGATGTTCCCAGCGATATACTAACCGGTACGTTATTTATTTTCGTATTCTTGCAGGTATTTCTTATTCTGTTTATTATTTCCTCAGAATCTTTTTCCGTGGTATTCGGAAGTAAAATCGCGAATTCATCTCCGCCCCACCTTGCGATTATATCTTCTTTTCTGCAGCATTTCCTTAAAACTGCAGCTATCTTTTTTAATAATTTATCTCCCTCTTTAGCACCAAAAGCATCATTTACAAGCTTTAGGCCGTTAACGTCTCCCATTATGAAACTTATAGGAATATTCCTCCTGGTATTAAGCCTTACAAGCTCTTCTTCAAAATATGTACGATTATAGAGACCTGTCAAGCTATCTATAAGCGATAATTTTTTAATTTCCTCTTTCGTTTCTTTACGTTCCAGCGAATTTATCAATATTTCGCCCAGCAATTTTAGCAGGGTTATATCATTTTCCGTCCATAATTTCTTTTCTTTTAGTGATTCCAGACTTAGAAATCCGCTAATTTCATTTTCATAAACCAGGGGTATGATTACCAGTGACTTTACGTCTTCAGGTTTTATAATTTCCTTTTCCTCATTAAGGCTTATATTGACTTTAGAAGTATCATAAATATAAACGGATTTATATTTACCCATCTTTTTCATCCACCATAATTTTTTTCTGGTAGGGAGCCCGCTCAATACTCTTATTTTTGGCTTTATGTCTTCCCTGCACCACTCATAATCCTTGACAGCTCTTGAATGGTGCCTGTTAAACGTATAAACACAAATTCTATCAGTCTCTGTGAACGCGCCGACTTTTTTGATAGTATTGAATACGGCTCCATCTATTTCGCCTGAAGAGATATTTATAAAATTAGTTGATAATTTTGTTACAAGGTTTTCGAAGTTTACACGATGGGTTAAAAGTTTGTTTATCTTTTTTTGCTCTTCAATATAACGATTCCTGTTTCTTAGAAGTATAAAAATCAACAAACCGAATAGTATTACTCCCGTAACTACTGTTATTACATATAAATTAGAGTATAAATCCATTTCTATAATCTGTATTTCTTATATTAATACCTTGTAAATTATATTAACTGCTATATTTATTTAAGACCTTAAAGTTATAAAACTGTTGCTTAAATCATTATAAAAAAGTTAGAGTATTATAATATCACATGTATAACTATTTTTTCAAATAAACTTATAAAGTTTTTATTTTAACTTGTAATAATATTATTAATTTAAGTTTAAAATAAACTTTAGATTATTTACCTTCAAAAATACCGGAGTATTCAGGAACAACGTCTTCAATAAACTTTTTCATACCTTCCCTTGTCTTATAATGCAATAACACTTCCTCAAATACATTCATTGGTATTGTTGCGATATCTGTTCCTGCAAGGGCAACTTCTCTCAATTGCCTCGTGTTCCTTAAACTTGCTGCAAGAACTTTGGTTCCCTTTATTCCATAATTCTGGAATATGGTAATTATCTGCTCTACAAGGTCTACTCCGGACACGATACCATTATCTTCAAGAAAATCATCACCGCTTTCCATACCATAACATGGGAAATAATCAGATTTATTAAAAGAAATTTTATTTTTA
>JAYEJA010000133.1:0-1721 GCA_034660395.1 Actinomycetota bacterium | reverse complement strand
GAGTAATACGCAAGACATCATCAACATCTTTTATAATAGCCTTACCATTTCGTAAAGCCCTCAATGCTCTATTTTCCTGCTCTTGAAATAACCGGATAAATCCTCTTTTAAATTTATCTTCCTGTGGTGTAATCCGCTTGATAAATAATTCCCAAAATCGCTTCTTATATTCAGCAGTATATTTTGTTTTAATAGTCTTGACTGCTTTGCCCGGCTCTGGCTCTGGCTCTGGCTGTGGTTTATTAACATCTAACGGTGCAATGCTAAACGGTGCAAGTGGTAATTTTCCCCAGTCAACCTCGTCACGCCCATCTTCTAATCTTGCCTCATTTGGACTGATTACATAATTTTTAAGATTGCTTTCCCTTTGCTTTAATTTAAACTCATTATCTACCGGGACCGGATTATCATATTTGCAGTATATCCCATCATCACCATACATCGGCAGTAGAAAAGTATTAAATAATTCTTCCTGCCTGACTAAACGAGGTAATATACATTCTCTATTCCAGGCTGTGTCAAGTGCCTTCATATTAGCAAGATTAGTGCTTTCCGGATGTGACAACTTTTGCGGTGGAGTATGGTAAGCACTGGCCAGCTGTCGCATAGTCCATTCGGCCAGTAACATAAATTCCATATCTTTATTCGATACACCTACAGTCTTTAAGGTCATACCGCCTACTAATGCACCTGTCTTGTGTGCCTTGCCCGCACCGCCATAGGTCTGGTCGAATAAGGTTAATATCTTTTTTACTTGTTCAGGTGGGATATTCTTTTCGCTTTCCAGCACCTGTTTTAAATGCACCCCATTTTTAAATACATTTAATTGATATATCATATTGTATTTATCGGTATCATAAGCATATGCTTTTCGTTGAACCGGACTTGCACCTCTATAAGGATTGGTAGGGCTGGGATATTTAAAATATAAAATATCTTTTGCCTCGTATCGCTTCTCGGATAGGCCAACTCTTTCAATATAATGGTCTATAATTCCATCTTTGACTATCGGGTTCATTTTATCAGGCTGCCTAAAATATAATTCCTGTGGTCTACCTATTCTATCTTTTACAATATAAATATAACATTCACCGGTCAGGTCTAAATATATTTGTATTAATTCCTTACCTTCAAATTTAGTAGTGAAGGAATTCCATTTTTGCAGTAAATCATAGAAGGAATGTTTTTCGATTAGTTCATTATCTTTGTATAACTTTAACGGGATACTTGCACATCGTTCAGCTATAAGACTGCAACAATCTCCAACCCAACCCGCATAGGCTTTTAATTGTTCAGAAGAATTCTTAAAACTATCTTGCCCCCACATAATAGGAGAAGAAGCATTAGGCCAATAATTGGGGTCAAATACATTAGATGATTTAAGGATAGATACATTGAAGCTTCTATTCGTAAAGGGTATTACAATTTTTATATTAAATCATCCCCTTTCATACAAAATAAAAAAAATATCTATATATAATATATATATCATAAAAAATATAATATGTCAAATCTTTTAATCATTAGTAATAAAATATGGACTGCTATCCAAATAATATTTAGTGTATACAGGATATCTAAAAGCATCCATTAGATGATCCATTCCCTTCTCCGGCTGTTCATATATATTGCCGTCTTTATCTTTGTGCCTCTGATAACCTTCAATTTCCTTTTTAATATTCGTACTGCTTTTGGTAATATATAAAGTAAATTGATTAATA
>JAYEJA010000132.1:0-1735 GCA_034660395.1 Actinomycetota bacterium | reverse complement strand
CTAACAGTTTTTTCGATGTATTTAGCGCACTAAAATCAAAAAATTCCCTTATTAAATGCATTTTAAAACTGACCTCCTTAAAGTCTCATATATATTTTGAGAAATTTTCTTATATATCAATTATTGATATATAAGCTGCAATTTTATTACCCTTACCTACTTGATATATTAAGAAGATTTGGGGCTTCACAAATTCACATATCTACATTTAGATTTTGTGAACTCGTAAAGCCCAATTCCTCATTCTAAACTAAAGGAATTAATTAATGTTCCAAGATATTCTATATAAAGTACTTTACTGCTGCTTTCCTTTATAGACTAACACTTATACAACCCTACTCTTATTCTAACCATGTATTACAAAAGAAGTTTTTTTACACAAATTATACCAAAGTCTTTTTACTATACTGCTAGGTGATTATTGCGTTATAGGAGGATAAATAATATCTAATGGTATCAACCCGGTAACAATAGAAAAATAGTAGTTACTTCCCCAATCTAATTCAGTTGATATTTTACTAAGTATTTTAGTGCATTCATCAGCAGATGTTAAGAAGCCGAAAATATTTTGGTCATTTAAAACCATAACCATTATTCCTTTATTGCATTTATATTTTTTTGCTGTTTTATCTAATTGTATTTTTTTGCATCTAGATTTATCTATATAATGTCGAAAAAGATCTTCCTTATAAGTTAAAGAATCAGATATTTCATTAGTTATTGTTCGCCGGGGAGATTGTGATATTTTACAAAATACTTCAATGACATATTTATCAGAACCTCCTGTAGCAATAATATCAGCGCACTTTTCGTCTTTTTTAGCTTGCAAAGGAATAATATTATATAGATTCAGATTATCAAGAAAAATAATAGTCCTTAATTCAGCAATGACCGCATCTAAGCTTGCTATATCTGTATCTTTTGGACGAAAATCTGATGCTTTTATTAATTTATCGGGTGATAATTTAGTTATATTGGAAGCTTTTTTAAATAAATTATCAATAGCATCCAATACTGTTTTTCGCTCTTTTTTATTCGTTATTACGGGAATTAAATGTTCTTTTGCATCTTTTTTGATTGCATTTTCAATATAATCGCATAAAACTTTTGGAATATTTGAATATTTGCATAGTTCTTTTTTTATTTTTAATAAAAGCTTTTCTTCCATTTTCACACCCAAAGAATAATTTATAAAGTGGTTTATTTTTACTTATAATTTTTTAGTTTATCAAATTTATTGTTTGTGGAATGCGAAGTCTAAAATAAAGCCATTTCTTTATTTTTTATAAGCATTTTTTAATTCTTTAAATAATATAATATAAAGAAAATCTTTCTCTAATATTATTGATTCTGTAACGCTCTTTCCCTTGCTTTTTGTAATAATGGTTCTATATTTTCGCCTTTTAATTTCTGACAAGAAAGAATAAATATATCTCGGTAAATAATAAATATATTAGCGGGATCCTCATATAAATCATTCATAATATTTATAATGGCTTCAGAACTAGATGTGATTAACCCCAATAAATCATTGCTTCTGGCCATAGAGGCCGTTAGTATCATTCTTTCTTCATAATCTTCGAGTTCTACAATATAAGACCCGGTAGAGATGTAAAAATCCGAAATACACATAATTAATCCATCCATCATTCCCACTAAATAAAATTGCTTTTCGAGATAAGATATACTATTCCAAACTTTACCCCAAGATTCTTGAGCCAAATAAGAAATTTCC
>JAYEJA010000131.1:0-1735 GCA_034660395.1 Actinomycetota bacterium | reverse complement strand
TTTACTACCCTTGTTTTGAAAGCTGGACTGTAACTTTTTTTCGTTATGTTTTTCATAACTGTATTTTACCCCCTTACTATAGCTATATCTTACCTCATTTTTTGTCCAGTTTTTGGGGGTAATTATAAATATTCCTTTAATGAAATAAACAATTATATAGTCAGTAACGTTGAAATCAGTGGCCTAATGAACGAATTAGAAGAAAAAGAAGAAAAACTCG
Organism: Actinomycetota bacterium; assembly: GCA_034660395.1. Classification (GTDB taxonomy): domain Bacteria; phylum Actinomycetota; class Humimicrobiia; order Humimicrobiales; family Humimicrobiaceae; genus JAQVEM01. Next base: position 1,515 of record JAYEJA010000131.1, on the reverse strand, counting down.
AGGCATTGCTTTCTAACGGAGAGTTTGATGAAGATAGTGCCGAAGTTTTAAATAAAGAAATTGATTCAATTAAGAATGAAATTGTTGGGAGAGTGAGAGAAGAATCAGATATTACAGCATATACGCTTTTATTAAAAAGAGAAGAAACTGTTAATTCCATATTGGAAGAAAGCGGTGAACAGTTTTCTCCTAAATACAGCTCAATTAACGATTTTATATTTAAGTCAGCCGGGGTTTCAAGGAGCTACTTTTTAATTTTTATGGGCATAAGTATTATTGTCCTTATACTTCTCGGTATATTTTTTAAGTGGATTTCCAGAATAACCACGCCCTTAAATCTACACGGGTTAAAAAACTGGAAAAATAAACATTTTGAAAGATTTGACTCACCCCTTTTAATAATACTTATATATATCACAGTTTTAATAGCATGCATAATAGCTTTTTATCCCCTGCTCAGTGTCTTTTCAATATCACTAAGACCTGCAAATAACTTGTTTTCTACAACCCTTGAAATTATTCCAAAAGACTGGACATTTGATAACTACACTTATGCGATAGTTGGTACCAGACTACCAATCTGGTTAAAAAACAGCTTAATCGTGTCCATCTCCGTTGCAGTCATCGGTGTGGTTTTTTCAGCATCTGCAGGTTATGCATTTTCAAGATTCAGGTTCTACGGCAGGAGGTCCGGTATGATAGTACTGCTTGTCACACAGATGTTCCCGGCACCCATGCTTCTTTTGCCAACCTATGTAATACTAAGCAAACTCGGCCTCAAAGACGAGCTTATCGGCCTGGCAATTCCATATGCAGCACTGGTAGTTCCTTTCAGCGTATGGCTTCTTAAGGGGTATTTCGATACCATACCAAAAGATATTGAAGAGAGCGCTTACATGGACGGATGCTCGTCTCTCAGCGCGTTTATAAGGATTATTCTGCCATTGTCCAAACCGGCACTGGCCATAGTAACTCTTTACGCATGGATGACTGCATGGACAGAGTACGTTATTGCAAGGGTTATTGTATCACATGCAGATAAGCAAACACTGCCTATCGGACTGGTTAACCTGCAGGGTGAATTTAATACATTATGGGGAGTATATTCAGCAGCAGCGCTTATGACCAGCATTCCTGTTATTATTCTTTTTGTCGCCCTTTCAAGATACCTTGTAGGCGGTCTTGTTCTGGGTTCTGTCAAGGAATAAAAATTTATCTGCAGATAATAACATGCCCCATCATTCCTTGAGAACCTGCACCTGCACAGCACACATTCAGCTATAGCATTTTGTAAATAAAGTGAAACTCCCCCGACTGAAGTCGGGGGCTTCTTATATTATTCCCCCAAATCGAGTCCCAGTTGCCCAGTGTCCTCTTTATATTGATATTCTACATAATCCATTATAGCTTTTTCATTAAGTCCCACCGTAGATACACAGTAACCTCTTGACCATATTCCGCCTCTTGAATATATCGCTTTTTTCATAAAATCAAACTTATCTTTAAGCTTGATTC
>JAYEJA010000130.1:0-1740 GCA_034660395.1 Actinomycetota bacterium | reverse complement strand
AGAAGTGCTGAAATGTGCATATTCGAATATATTGAGATGTTTTATAATAGAAAAAGGATACACTCTTTTACGAATTATATGGCACCGCTTGAATATGAAAAATTGCTTTATGAAAAAAAGGAAGTAAAATGTGCTTAACTAAGTGTCCGAAATATTCAGGGCAGATCAAGCAAAAGAAATGAATCTAAAAGAATTATATCAAAAATTTATAGATTTAGAGGAAAAACTAGATTTATTTTCTTATAAATTTAATGGTATGTATATTTGGGAAAGAATAAGGTTTACGGTTTTTGGGGAAATAAAAGTAGCCTTAGGTCTCACAGGGCAAGCACATACGCTTAAAAGGTTTAAGGAAGTAAAAACTTTTGAAAAACTAAAATTTCTTTTCCTATTAATAAAAGATTCAATGTTTCACAACCCTTTCTATATAAAAGGTGTTGATTTTTTATTTATTGGCCATCCTCGCCGAAAATTGATGGACGATGGGTTATATTGGGATATATATACTGATCCCATAGTAAATAAAATGGTTGATTATAAAACTGCTACTGTTGAAGGTTATCATTCCCTAAGCCATTTTACTCCTGTTAAGACTAAGAGGCTATACTACACTGGAATAATAAATCTAATTGCGAGATTAAAAGCAATAATTTATAGGGATAGGCCCAATTTAGAAATTGAAAAATTTAGTAAAATGTTAAAACAAAGGATCAAGGATGAATTTGGTGTAGATCTAAATATTGAAAACTCAATAGTCAAGATTTTAGCTAACAGGCAATTCGTATTACTTTATAAAAAACTATTTAAGAAAATGAGGCTCCAAGCAATTTTTGTTATTTGTAGCTATGGCAAAGAAAACATAATTGAAGCTGCTAAACAGCTTAAGATTCCTGTGGTTGAATTGCAACATGGGGTTATCAATAGATATCATCTTGGATATTCTTATGAAAATAGCTGGCCAAAACAAAGTTTTCCAGATTATTTTTTCCCCTTTGGAGAGTTTTGGTTAGATAATATAGATTTACCTATTCCAGAAAATAAAATATTTCCTATTGGATACCCGTATATAGATAATTTTTTGAAAAATTATAGAAAAGCTTCAAAACAAAATACCATAATATTTATCTCACAAGGTACTATTGGAAAAAAACTATCGCAGTTTGCTGTAAAAACAGCTGAAATATTTAAAGGCCAGGCAGAAGTTATATATAAATTACATCCTGGGGAGTGTGAGAAGTGGAAAAAAAATTATTCTTGTCTAGTGCAAGCAGAAAAAAGAAAAATTGTGAAAGTTATAGAAGGAGATAAACCCAATTTATATGAATTGTTTTCTTGCTCTAGATGGGTGGTGGGAGTTAGTTCTACAGCGATATATGAAGCGATGGCATTTAACTGCACTCCTTTTATTGTTAATCTTTTTGGTTCGGAATATATGGAGGCACTAGTTAAAAATAAATTTGCAAAACTTATTAATGAACCAGAAGAAATAGATTTAAGCTTTAAACCTGCTACAATAAATAAAGAATACTTTTTTGCTGATGATTGGCAATTAAGATTTAAGAAGGCAATAAGTCAAATAATGAAAAACACTGAGTAATCTTGAGAATACGAAAAGGGGGTCGCGAAAAAGGGGTCGTATCTTAACACTTGACATTTTTTTGATTTTGTAATATGCTTACTTCATTATGGCAAGAGCTCTAAGGCTATCTTTTGAAAATGCGTTCTATCATATAACCACCC
>JAYEJA010000129.1:0-9123 GCA_034660395.1 Actinomycetota bacterium | reverse complement strand
TCTTCTTTGGGGTATATGACTCCGGAGGAATTTGAAAATATTAATAATAAAAAAATGAAAGGAAATGAGTCCCATCAGCTGGTTCTGATAAGTTAATTTGGTGTCCAGGATCAGGGGTTCATATCACTTGAATAACATGTACTATTTCATATCCAATATCTTTATCTTTTACATAATTAATATAATCTTCCAGAATCCCCATTTTACCGCCTTCACTTGTATCTTCAGTCAATTCACCTTGCATTTTTTCACCTTTTGAACCATAAATTCCTATTATATGATCTGGCTGTGGCTGGCTATCGACATTAAACCTAAAACTTGCTAGTACTGCTATTTCTCCTGAGCTCCAATCTTCAGGTATTAAAAAGTCTTTTTCAATTTCTCCATCTTTTATAGTAGCTATATCAGTTTGTCCTTTAACTTCTTTATCTAAAATGAGGATATCAAAAATACCACCATCAGGTACATTAGAATAAATAGTTACAACAATTCTATCTCCTACTATTTTTAATTCTATCTCTCCATCAAAGATTAGTACATCCAAAGAATCTGATATTTCTACATCAATCTGTTTATTTTCAGAAGAATCATTTTCAAGAATAGGCTCTTCACCTTCAGTTTCAATATTTTTTTCTTTATTATTTTCAGCTGTATTTACCTCTTCCTTATAATCACTGATTCCTGCATCTTCACTCGTTCTATATAACTTCGTTTGTTTATTGAATGAGCAAGAAAAGCTTATTGATATTATGAATATGAAAGTTATGAGTATGATTGCTGTAACAATCCATTTTATGCTTTTCCTAATTTTACTAAAATCGATAAAAGCAAAAATGAATTTAAAATAATTATTTGATTTTTTACTAATTGATTGTTTTTCCATATATTTATGGTTAGTTATTTGTCTCATGTTACATTTAAACAGTAAAATTTAATTTCATTTATAGTTCTTCAGTAGCTATTTTATTGGTTAATCAACATGTTTAAAATTATAGATATATCACCTTATCAAGTTAGGAGATTCTTTCTTTATCTTTATCGCCTTCTTTTACTAAGAGACAGGGTTTTTATTCTTTGAAACGTGCCAACGTCAGATTTAACTAAATAATTACGGCCACCAGTTAAATATATAACATAGGAAACTTCCTTTGTTCTACCTCCAAAGACCAAACCAGCTACTGCACCAAAAGGAGGGAGCAAAAGCCCGGCAGTCCCCCATCCTAAAGCACTTAGGATGCTTTTTTTATTTTCTTCTGTTAGCAGTTCAACATTTTCAATCAAAGATTTATTTATACTTCTAAATCCAATAAAAAGTTTTCCAAACGATATACCTACTGCTGTACCTCTTCGCGCACTTCCACCTATAACTTTCCCTGGCATTTAAGTCACCTCTTTGCTACATACAATTGATTTTATTGTTTTTTTAAATATATTATAGTCTTCTATTATAATTATTGTACTAATTAAGAAAAACAAATTGAAATAATATGTATCACATGTATAATTAGAACTGTAAAATTTTGCTTTTGTAGTGTAAAAATTATAAGGACACCTTAAGAAATATACCCTATTTAGCCGGCTTAAAGGGTAAAAAATATCTGGAGTTAGCCTGTAAGCCGGGTTCTGTAGCATCTACAAGATAAATCATAGATACCAGTAGCCATCCATCTGGGATAAATATTACTATTTACCTCAAGCGGCCTAACCCGGAAGAAGGCGGGCCACCTTATACTTCCCTATTTGGCCTTTCTCCGGATGCGGTTTACCAGGCCAGCCCGTCACCGGACTGCCGGTGGGCTCTTACCCCGCCATTTCACCCTTACCAGAAAAATCTGGCGGTATATTTTCTGCTGCACTTGCGCTGAGACTGGTTTTACACCGGCCCCGCTGGGATTTCCCCAGCATCCTGCCCTGTGGAGCCCGGACTTTCCTCACAGGTAAAAACCTGCGCGACTACTCGGCTAACTCCGGTTATATATTACAGGTATTTCCTTAAAAATCAATATAATTAAAGGTCTGGCAGTACTGCTTGCATGAAGCTAAATAATCTTCCCTTACGGGAATTAATCACTCATTTATCTCACCAAAATTTATGTCCGATTCCCCTTCATAGGATAATTCTTTTTCATCAAGAGCCTTATTTACAAGACTGTCCGCCTCCGTATTGCTCTCCCTGGGAATATGCCTTAAATCAACCATACCATACCTGCCCAGCGCCCGGGATATTTCAAGATATACCTTTAAAATACGGGAATCTTTTATTTTCCATTTCTTCTTTACCTGATTATGAAGGAGCTTGCTGTCAGTAAAAATCATTATCTTTTTACTTTTGTAACTTGCCGCAACTTCAAGAGCTTTCTTTAAAGCTATGTATTCTGCCATGTTATTGGTATATTTACCTATATATTCGCTTAATTCATCAAGTTTTTTACCATTGTCGTCATAAAGCACCGCACCAACCGCAGAGGGGCCCGGGTTACCCCTTGAGCCGCCGTCAATATATAACTTTAAATACTTATATATTTTATCTTCCATTTAAGCTTCCATTTCCTTTTTTATGTCATCCACTTCTTTTCTGTACATTACAGCTATCCTGCCGCACAGCGGACACCTGTATAATTTGTCCATATCATCCATCTTTTCCGCCTCGCTGATCGGTATCTGCATATTACATACGCTGCAGGAATTATCCTTCATAACTGCTACGGCAATCCCGTTCTTTTTATTCTTGACCTCATTGTACTTTTTTAGATATTCTTCGGGGATTCTTGATATTACGCTCTCTTTTCTCTTTTTCAAACCCTCTATATTGTGACTCAGAACTTCTATTCTTTCCTCTATTTCATTACTTATATGATTTATATCTGCTTTCTTTTTTTCCATTTCCTCCCTGGCTGAATTTAGCTTTTTAGATTTATCCTCCATCTCAATCATCATTTCCAGAACTCTGTCTTCCATTTCAGAATTTTTTTGCTTTAGAATCTTTACCTCTTCCTGGTAACCTTCCAGCTCCTTCGTACTGGTAATCTTACCGCCAAATAGCTTCTCCTCGTTACTTTTAATCTTCCCGCTCTGAATCTCAATCGTATCCTCTAATTTTTTGCGTCTGCTTTCCATATCATTATAATCATTGCTTATATCTTCAAAGCTCTCCTTTTCCTTCTCAAACTCTTTGCGGGCAGAAACAAGCTCACTGCTTTTTTTAATATCCTCAATTTCCGAGAGCCGTGCAGAAACTGTATTTCCTATCAACTGTAGCTCCACCAGGTCTATTACATCAAAATTTTTTTCATCCAATATGATACCTCCAGGAGTTACTTCCCTTTTTGCTTTTTAATACATCAATCTTTATATCATTTTTCTTAAAATAATCTTTAAGTATAGCATAAATTCCATCTACCGCTAACTTTTCGCTATTACCATGCCCCACTGCTATAAGGATGCTGCCGCCCTCAATAACCTTTAAGGCATTGTGGTAATCAATTTCACCTACCACAACAGCATCACATGCCAGGCCTTTAAGCTTATTCGTAAGAGAATTAGCGCTGCCGCAGGCAGCTGCAACCCTGCCAATCTTCCTCTTTCCAATACCCTTATCTTCCTTACTCATCCATAAAAAGCTATCAATTCCAAGATTATCCTTAACCATTGCCGCAAACCTGTCAAAAGACCTGCTTTCAGCCAGACTGCCATACCTTCCTATCCCTGCTTCATTGAACCTGTTTTCAACCTTATATATATCATAAGCCATCTCCTCATAAGGATGGGCGCATCTCACCTCTTCAATCAGGTTGCTTAAATCCCTTTCACCCACCATGCACTCAATCCTTACTTCATCAGTGTAGCTCATTTCTCCTTGTTTTCCCTCATATGGCTTTGAGCCCTTACCCGGTATAAAAGTGCCTTTTCCTCTGGTATTAAAAGTGCAGCAGGAATAATTGCCCCACCTGCCCCCGCCGCTGCTGCAGATAGCTTCCCTTATTTTCTCCTCCGATTCCACGGGGGCAAAAACAACAAACTTATACCACTGCTCATGCTGCTTATCAATTATCTTGAGGTCGGTCAAACCAAGTTTTGAAGCCATAAAATCATTCAGTCCGCCCGTCATCGCATCATAATTCGTATGGGCCGCATAAACCGCAATACCATTTCCTGCAAGTTTTAAGATTTCTTTTTCCCCGACCTCCGAACTTAAAACAGTATCAAGGGAATTAAAAATTAGAGGATGATGGGCCACTATCAAACCGGAACCGGTACCTGCTGCTTCATCTGCCACAGCATCTGTCACATTCAGGGTAACGAGAATTCTTTTTATTTCACTTTCAATATTTCCAATCTGAAGACCTGATTTATCCCAGCTCATGGCAAGGTTTTTATGAAATAAATTATCCAGATATGAAGACAGTTCACCAAGAATCATGTTGAATTTATAAAATTGTATTATTACATTAAATATTATAATATTTACTTTGAAATAAAAAGAAATATCTTCCCGGTTCTTTTGCCATTTTTTTTAAAGGAGACAAATGAAATCATTAAAAAATGAAAAAACAATCCTTCAGAGCATACCGGACGCAATGTTAAAGACCCTTTATGAATTCCCCGGACAGTTTCAGAGCGCAGGAGACACTATAAAAGAAATGGAGCTTCCATTCAAAAAGAAATTCAAAAATTCCCTTATTATAGGGATGGGGAGCTCCACCAATGTGGTATATAAACTGATAAATTCCATGGACATTGACAAGATAAATATACCTGTTTTTCTCTGTTCAAGGCCTACCATTCCTTCATGGGTAAACGAGGAGACACTGATTATAGCAGTAACCCACAGCGGTAATTCCATAGAAGTTATTGAAGCGGTAGATACGGCACTAAAAGCAGGAGCAAAAGTGGTTGCCATTACTACCGGGGGTAAACTGAAAGAAAAGGCGCTCTCGGATGACAGGATACTTCTAATTGAGTATTCGGTAGATATATTATCAAGAATGGCAGTAGGATGTATCTATGTCTTCATTACAAACATATTAAATAAGGCAGGCGCCCTGGAGATTTGCAGTGACGAAAAGGAGTGCCTTCTGGGAATTGACTGGCGTGAGGTTGAGAAGGTCCTTACCAGCCTGTCAAAAGATTTAAGTCCAGATGTAAGGATATCAAAAAACATTGCCAAGAGAACCGCGATTAATCTTTTCGGACATATACCGGTCATATACGGCAGCAGTATGCTGACCGGTACGATTGCATACCGGCTTAAAAGCCAGATCTGCCTTAACAGCAATAATTTTGCACATTTTAATACCATTCCCGAGCTTGACCATGATGAAATAGCTGCCTGGGGCATGGGGCATGAACTCAGGAAAAGGTTCTTTGTGCTTTTTATAACGGATAAAGACTCAAAAGAAGAAACATTAAGAAGAGTAGAAATACTTAAAGGAATATTATTCGAGAAAAAAATTAACTTTGAGGAGCTCATTCTTGAAGGTTCCAATGATGCAATAAAGGGATTCTCGGGGGTACTTCTCGCAGACTGGATAAGCGTATATCTTTCAGTAATGAATAAAGTTGACCCAACATCTTCATACCTGCTTGACCTGATGAAGTCACGGTTTGCCAAGACAGATGAACCTTATTAGAATATTAATAATAAATCCAAGGGTTACTTACATTATTTTATATATTATCAATTTAGCAAAAATATATCTGCTATTATAATTAGCTTCTATAAAAAAACCATAGATAACATCTTGCTTTTGTAATCCTTTTTGATTACAAAATGGACATATTCAATATTGGCAAATCCAAAACAAGAAAAGCGATCCTTCGATTATATTTTTCTCATCCAGATAAAAAATATTATTTAAGAGAATTGGAAAAGAAAATAAATTTTCCTGTACAGAATATCAGAAGGGAACTCATTAATCTTGAAAAAAAAGGTATGTTCAAAAAGGAAAAGTCTGGTAATCAAGTATTTTATTACTTGAATAAAGAATCACCGATTTATAATGATATTGAAAATATCATATCTAAAACAATAGGAATTGAAAATCAACTCAAAGAATCTTTATCTGAAATAAGCGGTATTAAAGAAGCTTTTATTTTTGGGTCCTTTGCAGACGGAACTAAGGATTCCTTATCTGATATTGATATTATGATAGTTGGGAATATTGACGAAAACAGTTTAATAGAAAAAATTATCAGGCTCGAAAATAAATTTGAAAGAGAAATAAATTATCACATTTATAGTAAAAAAGAATTTGAAAAAAGAAAAAAATAAAAGGGTTCTTTTATCTTAAATATTTTATCAAAACCCGTAATTTTTTTAATAGAAGAAAATGAGAAAAATAAAACCGTTTATTGAAAAAGGTCTAATAAAAAAAGAAAGTATAGAACCTTCACAAGTTCTGAATATTATAAAAAAATTAAGGCGTAGTATAAGAAGTGCAAAAATCCTTATAGAAGAGGATAGTGAAAACAGTTATCAACTTGCATATGAAGCAATGTTACTTGCTGGTAGAGCACTTATTTTTTCATTTGGTTTCCGCCCACGAGCTGTAGGATCCCACAAAATTGTCGTTGATTTTTCAAAATAGGTCTTAGGTAAAGAAATAACTGCTTTAGTCTATAAATTTAATAAAATGAGAAAAAAAGACATTACCTGATATATGGGACAGGATTATATATATCTGAGGTCGATTCAAGCAATGCAATATTATCTGCAGTTCAGTTTCTAGGATATATAATAAGATTTATCAGGGACAAAAATCATAAAAAATCTTGAATATTATATTAATAAGCATTAGAAATTAAAATCCTTTATATATGAAAAAAGAGGCTAGCGTTTCGCTTTACAAAATGTAATGGAATTACCGAGGGGCTTCATAATAAAATGGAGATGATATCCAGGCATGCATATGGGTTTAGGAACTTTGAAAACTACAGGTTAAGAGTGAGAGCGCTGTGCTTTTAGGGAGCGGGCTGCCCCGTTTGTTAGTGAAAAGACGATATATTTTGGTGGGCCCACCAGGACTCGAACCTGGGACCTCCGCATTATGAGTGCGCTGCTCTAACCAACTGAGCTATGGGCCCTATCGAAAAAAAACTGCCTTAGACAATTGGATATATTAATAAAAATCATAAGATAAGTCAATTACACCCTGCCGGCAAATCATGAGGAATCAAATGCTCGGTACCCGATATCAATCGCATCTTCAAGAGCAGGTATTAATATATAATCAAGTTCCTCCGAATATGCCAAATCATTGGGATGCAATCCATCTCCTGAATCATAATCTGGGTCAAGTGCCCTATCATTTTCACTGATTCTTAAAGCTGCTTCAAGGTCGAGAACTGAAATCTCCTCATATTCGCAGTATTCACGAACCCAATCGTTAAATTCCAGAATGGATTCGAGCTGCTCTTCCGAACAATCAGGATTATCAGGATTTACAGGAACAACAGTCGCTATTACAGGGATTACTTCCTCGCCTCTGCAGAGATTTACCCAATCCCTTATGAGGTCCTTATATACCTCCATAGATGTCCCGTAATCCCCGGGAGGAAAGTAGGCCGCACATTCTTTTATTATCATTATATCCGGTTTATCACCTGCCAGTATATCCCTTATGACATTACCCTTGTCGAATTGATACTCGTCATAAACTGCTATATCAAGACCAGGAAAGTGATCCCCTACATTCCATGCGGAACCGACGGAAGCACATACAAATGCAATCCCGGCGTCTTCCAGTTCACCGGAATAGCTATCTTCCGGCTCGCCAGTTTCTTCTGCAGTTTCCTCTCTGGTATCTTCCTCCTCTTCTAAGGCTGCTACTGCTTTTTCATCTAAAATTTTACTGCAGCCGCAAATTAAAAATAACACGAATATTATAGCCAGGAATAAAATTATTTTTCGCAATTTTACCTCCATGATATTAAAATCTTAAAAACTATAAAAACCTCCGCATTAAACATCTAAGTAAAATAAAGTATATCACCGATATCTATAGCTGCATATGGCTGCAGCTTTTATGCTTCCCCAATGGCTATTTTCCCTATCAATAAATACGGGGACTATATGACTTGACTCTAATGTTTTTTATAGTTTTTGTGTAAAAAGTCACTTAAATCATCTGCTTTTGCTTGAAGCTAAAATAACCGCTTTCAGCTACGATAATATGGTCCAGTACATTAATCCCCAGGATTGCGAAAGATTTGCATAGCCTCCCGGTTATTTCTATATCATCAATAGATGGCTCCGGGTCACCGCTGGGATGATTATGTAAAAATATTACCGATGCCGCCGAACTCTTAATCGCCGGCTTTATAACTTCTCTTGGGTGCACTATTGAACTTGTGAGGCTTCCCATCGAAATTAAGACTTCTTTTATTACTTTATTCTTTATATCCAGAAGCAGCACCCTGAACTGCTCTTTCTTTAAGTCTTTAAGAAGAGGAATATAGTAATTGGCTACTTCTTCGCTGCACCTGAAGCTTACATTATTACCGTTTTTCTCGGATATTGCTCTCCTTCCTAATTCAAAGGCAGCTATCACCTGAGCCGCCTTTGCTTTTCCTATTCCCTTAATACTTAAAAACTCTGACAGCGATAAATCCAGAATGCTTTTCAGACTGCCATACCTGCTCAGCAGTTTTTTGGCCAGATCCAAAGCAGAAATCCTTTTCTTACTGTTTCCTATTCCTGTTCGTAGTATTATAGCTAAAAGTTCGCAATCGGAAAGATATTCGGCACTCTTCTTAACAAGCTTTTCTCTGGGCCTCTCAAGTTCGGGCCAGTTTTTAATTGATGTTCGATACAAATTCTTTGGCTATATCTGTTATATAAAATTACTTTACATATTAACAAAAATATACATTTATGCAATAATACTTATACATATATCAATACTGAACTAAAGAAAATTAACCTACGAGTTAACGGATTTAAAATTAATCATGAAAAAAGAAACTAAATCCCTTTTTAATCAAATCTATATTTCCAAAGAATTAAAACAAGCAATTAAGATACTAAAAAAGTGACCATATTCTACTTTAAATATCCGGTAACAGAACTGGCAACAAACCCATTAACATGATAAACCACAACTAAACTACAGTCTGCAATTAACT
>JAYEJA010000128.1:0-1807 GCA_034660395.1 Actinomycetota bacterium | reverse complement strand
CAAAATTTTGGATGGAAGACAGAGAGGAACCCGAGGGTGGATGGTTTGTAGATACAGAATACTCCCACAGTGGAAAAAAATGCAGACGGGCAACTACAAGCTGGAGTTGGCTTAAACAAGAAATTTCTATTAAATCTGGTAAATGTTATGCATTGGAGGCCTATATAAAATCAGATATAATAATGCTTGAAGAAGATTATTATAACACCTTTCTTACACTTGAGTGTGTGAACGGAAAAAATGAAATCGTAAGTAGAAACTACGGTATTGTTAACGCTACTTCTTCATGGCAATTAAAAGAGGCATTGATTTATGCTCCCAGGGGTGCAAAAAAAATTAGAATAAAATTGGCTAAAAGAAAAGGCGAGGGAAGCGTCTGGTTTGATGATGTTAAACTAATAGAGAAACCCTGGTATTTAAAGATGAAATTTGTAAGAAAAGCATTGAAAGACAAACTATTTTTTATTTTTTACGGTTGTGTATATCTTATATTAATAGTTTCTCTTTTGAGAATATTGCTAAAGAGGGAATCGAGGGTTAAGAAGGGTTAATGAGCACTGTACGAAGAATTGCTAAGAATTTTTTGTCACTTTCCGGTGGTCGGATAGGCTCGCAATTTGTGACATTTTTAACTATAGTGTATTTAGCAAGAGTACTGGGGACGGTGAATTTCGGTAAAATCAGTTTTGCCCAGGCAACAGCTACCTACTTCTTATTAATAAGCGATTTGGGATTATCTACGCTTGGAATACGAGAAGTAGCAAGACATCAAGATAGGTTAACTAATTATGTTAATAATATACTTACATTAAGATTAGCTCTGACATTTTTTTCTTTTTGCCTATTGTTGTTATTTACTGTTTTAATTAACAAGTCTACTGAAATAAAATATTTAATTATCTTTTATGGTTTATCTCTATTTCCCTGTGCTTTGCTAATGGAATGGTTCTTTCAGGGTGTAGAAAAAATGGAATTTGTTGGGATCTCCAAAATTTTAAATAGGTCTTTATACGCAGTATTAGTATTTATTTTGATTAAAACTCATAAGCAATTATTGTTAGTCCCATATTTATGGTTAGCAGGGTTTATAGTCTCTACCGGCTTTCTTCTTCGCATTTTCATTAAACAATTTGCCATAATAAGACCCGTCTTTAATTTTTCTTTCTGGAAAAAGTTGCTTTATATGGCCCTACCGATGGGCTTTGCCTGGATGATGATACAAATATACAATAATTTTGATACTATAATGTTGGGTTTTATGAAGACTGACGAAGTTGTGGGTTGGTACAATGCTGCATATAAAATTATATTTTTTATCTTTATGCTTGGCGGATCCTATATTACTACTATTTTCCCCGTCGTCTCGAGATATTATAAAGAATTCCCTGAGAGGCTGTCGATTCTGCTTTCTCATTCAGCAAAGTTGATGATTGCTATTGGTTTACCTCTGGGAGTAGGAGGGACAATTCTCGGTAAGCCGTTAATGCGTTTGCTTTATGGAACTCAATACGATAATGGAATAATTGCCTTTCAAATATTAATCTGGTATGTGGTTATAAGCTTTATTTGTATGGTCTATGCTAATTCTTTACTTGCCTGCGATAAGGAGAGAAAGTATGCAATCGGGGTTATGCTTGCAGCTATAACTAATTTAATATTAAATATTTTTTTGATTCCTCCTTTTGGATTAAAAGGAGCGGCTATAGCTACGGTAGCAGCAGAGGGGTCATTATTTGTTTATGTATATAGAGAATTTCAAAAAATAAGAAAAGTTGAATTTAAAAAATACCTTTTAAGTCCTTTAGTT
>JAYEJA010000127.1:0-1815 GCA_034660395.1 Actinomycetota bacterium | reverse complement strand
AGCAAGCCTCATTTTCAGAAGGCAGAGATATATGTTATTGAATCTATAGGCTTAGAAGATGTCATAATGTTTAAATTTGAACGCCAATTTTTTAATGTTCTGATTAGAAAAAGTAACCTAAAGAGCGGAGATGTTGTATGGTTAGACCCTAATCCTTATAAATTATATTTTTTCCATAAAGACACAGGTGAGGGAATATTATTGGAAGGAGAAAACGAAATTGGCTCGAGTTTTTCTTGAAGATGTATGGAAATTGTTTGGGAGGGTAGAGGCAGTAAAAAATTTGACTCTTGAATCCAAAAACAAAGAGTTTTTATCTATTTTAGGACCCTCGGGATGCGGTAAGACTACGGCTCTTCGTATGATAGCTGGATTGGAAAAACCTACAAAAGGAGACGTCTATATAAACGAACGAGTAGTCAATCGTCTTGAACCTCAGGAACGAAATATTGCTATGGTTTTTGAAACCTATGGATTATATCCACATTTTACAGTTTATGGGAATATAGCTTACCCCCTTAAAATAAGAGGATTACCTTCTACCGAAATTAGAAAAAGGGTGTCCGAAATAGCAAAAATTTTAGAAATAGAGGATATTTTAGGCAGGATGCCCTTCCAGACTGCTGGAGGCCAAAAACAGAGGGTGGGCTTAGCGAGAGCCCTGGTTCGTCAACCAGCAGTAACCCTTATGGATGAACCTATTTCTCATTTAGATACTAAACTGAGGCATGAAATGAGGGGAGAAATTAAAAGGCTCCAGGAGAAATTAGGGAATACTACAATTTATGTAACTCATGATCAGTTGGAAGCTGTGGCGATAGCTGATAGAATAGCAGTGATGGACCAGGGAGAAATTCAGCAGGTAGGGACTCCAGAAGAAATCTATTTTCATCCCGTAAATGAGTTTGTGGCAGATTTTGTTGGTTCTCCACCCATAAATTTTTTTGACTGCTTGCTCAAAAGAAAGGAAAATATTTTATTTGTATGCTACAATAATCTTTTTGAAATTCCTTTATCTGGTGAACAGTGCACACAGTTATCTAAGGTTTCTCTTCCGCAAAATCAAATTAGATTAGGAGTGAGAGCTCAAAATATAGATATTTCTGCTTATTCTACTGATACTCATCCTATAAAGGGATTAGTATACATTATTGAGCCATTGGGCGAAAAATCGTTATTAACTGTAAAGATTGGGGAGAAACGTGTTAAAATAGAAACTTCGTCGGAGCTCTCCTTTGAATTAGATCAGGCTGTGTGGCTAAACTTTGATAAATCGAAACTTCACTTTTTCAACCCGCAGAGCAGACAAAGAATTTTATGAATTTCATATAACTAAACATATTATACGCGGAGGGTGTATAATGGAAAAAATAATAATTGACACCGATGTGGGTACTTATTACGATGATGCATTTGCCATCTTATTTGCTCTACAGTCAAAGGAAGTTAAGGTGGAAGCGATAACTACTGTTTATGGGGATGTCGAGCTTAGGGCAAGAATTGCTCGGAAATTACTGAAGATTATGGGGAGAACGGATATTTCTGTAGCAAAAGGGGTTGGTACTCCTATTAAAGGGAACACCTTGATGTTTGGTTGGGAAGGGGAAAACATTCTTACCCCTCAAGACAGAGATGATCCAGAATTAAAACCCTCTCCTGAACATGCTGTAGATTTGATAATATCTAAGATTAAAGAAAATCCTGGTGAGATTACCTTAATCACCCTTGGAGCAGTGACAAACGTAGCTACAGCCATTATTAAGGAACGTGATATTGTAGAAAAAGTGAAGCGGCTAATTATAATGGGGGGAGTTA
>JAYEJA010000126.1:0-1822 GCA_034660395.1 Actinomycetota bacterium | reverse complement strand
AAGATTCCAAAAAGAAATTCCCTTTTTCTGTAATTTTTATATATAAGATTCTTACCCAAAATTTACTCTCTTTATCTTTCTTTCTCTATCCTTTTATAGAAAAGTCCTGCAGTATTCTCCGTATTTTTCTTCCATAAATTTTTTCAAATCCCTATTGAACCTTTCCCTGCTGAATCCCAGAGAATTTTCTTTTATTTCGTATGGGTCAAATACTTCTGACCCTGACTCAAAATCCTTAACAATATCTATTAAATCCCTATAATCCTGCCTGTGAAAGAATAAGCCAGTCTTACCCTCAACAACCGTCTCCATGAGACCTCCTTTACCAAATCCAATCACCGGGGTCCCGCTTGCCTGCGCCTCAACCGGAGTTATGCCGAAATCTTCCTCACCGGGGAATATAAAGGCCTTTGCACCGGCATATAACTGTTTTAAACTGTCGGCCTCCTGCCAGCCCATAAACTTTATATTCGGTTTTGCCATTTTCTTAAGCTTCTTATACTCCCCACCCTCCCCGACTATTACAAGCTCCTTTTTAAGCTGGTTAAAAGCCCTTACTGCAATATCTATTCTTTTATATGACACAAGCTGGCTTACTATAAGATAGTAATCTTCTTTTTTTGCGCTAAAAATCATATTTTCCACATCTACAGGAGGATAAATAACCTCAGAATCCCTGCGGTAGTATTTTAAGATTCTTTTCCTTACATTATTTGAATTGCTTATAAAGTAATCCACCCTGGAAGCAGTTGCAAGGTCCCATACCCTCAGGTAATTAAAAACCCTCTCTATTATCTTTCTTTTAAAAAATCCGACTCTCTCATTCCTGAGGTAATCAAAATACATATTCCAGAGGTATCTCATAGGGGTATGGCAGTAACAGAAGTGGCACGTTTCCGGGTTTGTCAGGACACCCTTTGCAATACCCGACTCACTGCTTATTACGATATCATAGTCTGAAAGATCAAACTGTTCTATGGCAACCGGCATAAACGGAAGATAGGTCTGATATTTCTTCTTTGCAAAAGGAAACTTCTGAATAAAGGACGTGGAAATCTTATGCCTGTTTATCAACTCCGAGACTTTATCCCTGTTATGGACAAGTGTAAAAATATCAATATCCGGGAAAAGGCCGCATATGGATTCTACCACCTTTTCTCCGCCCCTCATCCCTGTAAGCCAGTAATGTATGAGTGCAGTCTTTTTATTTTCTAACATAATCTATACTTAATTTCCTGTATAATTATTATTCTCCATCTGGCACTAATAAAATCCCTGCTTCTAATATACTATATTCACAGGATAATATTTATTATTTTAAATTGAAATGGATAAAAAATCATTAACTTTATATGATACAACATATATATTTCATAAGATAATTAATAAAATTCATTACATATTTAATATGACTCCCAAAAGTTGGACACGGACTTAACTAAGTCAAAACCAGCTTCTGAAACCTCTTATCTCTTTAGTCTTACAACTCTCATTGATTATTCTAACTAAACTACTTTTAGCTAATAACTCGTATAACCCAATGGGGTCATCCCAATCCTGGGCTTTTAAAATTGGGAATGCATAGTAGAAGAAATTGAAGTTTTTATAAAAATAGTTTCTGATAAATAATATCAAGACTAAAAACTAAACAGGATTATCTTTCTGCCAGAGATTCAAAAAGTAGTTTTCCGTCATCCATACCACCTTCAATAATGCCATTTCTTACAAATGCACCACTTACTATTCTATGGTCGATGGTTACTTGTTCAATTCTTGTGTTTAAAATCTCTGGGTCGTCGTACATCCATGTAAAAATAACCGG
>JAYEJA010000125.1:0-1826 GCA_034660395.1 Actinomycetota bacterium | reverse complement strand
TATTAAATTGCTTCATTATCTCAAGGCAATTTCCATTGTATATAGTAATACCCGCCCGTTCATCATGATAATATGGTCTAACATGTTCAATTTGTTGAGTTTTCATAAGCAGTTAAGCCTCCTATAAGCAAGAGTATCGTTTTTTGGGTTTATAATTATTTATCGGAAAGAGATTACGATAGCCCCCCACAATCGCACTTTCAATTATCTGCTTATCGCCTCCAAGCTCTTTATACCTTTTAAATAAGCGTTTATGAATTTTAAGATTAGTTGGATATTTCTTTCTTCGTCTAAACTCTATATATTCATCATACAATTCTTTTTCTTCACTTGTAAGCTTGATATATTCTTCCAATAATTTATGGTCATCGGGGCTATCACATTTCTTTCTTACGTTTCTCTCTTTACTCTGTGTTCTCTCTTTAGTTTGTATCTCTTCTTCTGTTGTAGGAAAAGATTCCTTATAAGGGGGGACACTTTCGTTAGAAAGTGGGTCTTTATTATTTGATGTAGTCTCTGTGGTAGTCTTTGTATACGTCTCCCCAATTTTATGTACAACCTCCCCCACGATTCGTGTATCACCCCCTACCTTGTCTGGGGAGGATATGGATATTATATTATGTATAATGGGTTCTAAAAACATAACATTTGTTAGTACCAATCCATTTTTTGTTATTATTTTTCTAAATTCTCTTGTTATTAGTTCTAATCTTACGAGGGTATCCATTGAGTTTTTTATAGTACGCTTAGAAACTCCAAGTAAGTCGGCATATTCTTGATAATTTTTTTGTAATTTATCCGCCTTAAATTTTTGTTTATACCCAACAACTTTCCCACTAACTTCATCGTCAATAGGAGTTGGTCTATACCAGTAGTAAATATTTGCTAAAAGTGCGATTGCTATAATATCTACTGTTTTTGTTTTGTTGTTTTTTCTTATATTACTATACCAATTAACAGGGACAACATCCCCTGTAATAGGACTTTCCATATTTTTTATTGCTTCACAAACCTTATTCATTTTTCCTCTCCTTTAAATAAAGTATTTGGTATTGCTTTTATCCTTGCCTCTGCTATTTTACAATACTCAGGGTTTAATTCTATGCCTATGTAATTTCTGCCAAGTTTCTTTGCTACTATTCCAACCGTTCCTGCACCCATAAACGGGTCAAGGTCTATCCCTGGTTTAAATCCTTTTCCACATCCACAATCGGTGTAGCCGATTTCTTTATATTTTATTTGTTGTCTGTATTTAGATAAATCTGACTTGTGTAATTCTTTATTTGGGTCTATGTCTTTTCCACTTTTCATACTTCCCGTATCTAATCCAGGTCTTGTATTTACCCTTTCGGAATTATCAATTATCTTCATCCTTGCCTTTCCACACTTTTTGCAGATATATTTAGGGCATCCTGCTTTAATAGGAGTTTCTACTAACTCTTCTGGAAACACAGCAAAGTGTGCTTCTTTGAATGGTTTTGTATTTATAGTCCAGACGGTGCGTTTATTGCGTCCTTGTTCATTGGGTCGCATATCTCTATCTCTATAAGAAGTTTGTCCTGTTCCATAGTCCTCGAATTGTTGTTCAAAATAATACTTCTTGCTTTTAGTAAAAAAGTAAACATATTCAAAATCCACTGTAAATCTATCCTTTGCTGAACTGGGCATGCAATTTGGCTTGTGCCAGATTATTGTATTTCTTAATATCCATCCACGATTTACCATTTCTATTGCAAAGCGAGAAGGAATTTGGAGTAAGCATTTTATTGGTAAATCTTTAACGACATTCTTTTTGTGGTCATAGGAATAATCACCCTTTGATGATT
>JAYEJA010000124.1:0-1828 GCA_034660395.1 Actinomycetota bacterium | reverse complement strand
TTTTACAAGCTGCCCGTGAACTTGGAACTAAAAGAGTAATTCATACTTCCACTAGTGAAGTCTATGGAACTGCTCAACAAATTCCTATTAATGAGAATCATCCCATAAATCCACAATCTCCTTATTCAGCTACTAAATCAAGTGCTGATTATTTAGCTAAAACATTTTATTTATCTTTTAATTTACCTGTTACCATTGTGCGACCTTTCAATACTTTTGGTCCAAGACAATCAGCTCGAGCTGTAATTCCCACCATTATTTCTCAAGCCTTAAATGGTAAGAAAGAAATAAAATTAGGCAACTTAAATTCAAGTAGAGATTTTAATTATGTTTTAAATACAGTAGAGGGGATATACAAAATAGGTTTACATCCAAATACTTTAGGCGAGACAATAAATATAGGCACCGCTACAGATATTTCTATTCGTAATCTAGTTACCCTTATCAGTAAATTGACTAAAGTTGATTTAAAAGTTAAAGTAGATAGTAAACGTATTAGACCAGGAAAAAGCGAAGTTCAAAGATTAGTATGTGATTATTCTAAGGCACACAATCTTACCGGATGGGAACCACGCTATACATTTGAGGAAGGTTTAGAGAAGACCATAGTCTGGTTTAGGGAAAATTTGAATATATATAAAGAAGGAATTTACAATGTCTAAAATATTCCTTGATGATCCTAATTTAGGTAATTTAGAAAAAAAATATCTTACCAAAGCTATTGATACTAATTTTGTTTCAGTTGTAGGCCCCTTTGTCCCCGAATTTGAAGAAAAGTTTGCCCAATATGTTGGCTCTGAAAAAGCCATTTCAACCCAAAGCGGTACTGCTGCCCTTCATATGGCACTTTACCAGTTAGGAATTGGAGAAGGGGATGAGGTAATTGTACCTGCCCTTACTTTTATTGCTACTATAAATCCTGTTTTATTCGTTAGAGCTAAACCAGTAATTGTAGATGTAGACCCTATTACCTGGAATATTGACCCCCAGGAAATTAAGAAAGCTATTACTAAAAAGACCAAAGCAATAATTCCTGTACATTTATATGGAAGTGTTTGCAATATCGAGGAGATAATAAAAATTGCCCGAGAAAATAAATTATTTGTAATCGAAGATGCCACTGAAAGTTTAGGAGCGACTTATAAAAACAGACAGACTGGTACCTTTGGAGATTTTGGCTGTTTTAGTTTTAATGGCAATAAATTAATTACCACCGGTGGTGGGGGTATGATAGTAAGCAATAACCAAAAACAAGCTGAACATATTAAATTTTTAGTAAACCAAGCAAGAGATGCCTCTAAAGGTTATTATCATCCTGAGGTAGGATTTAATTATAGAATGACTAATATTGAAGCATCTTTAGGTTTAGCACAATTAGAAAGAATTGATAAATTTTTAGAGAAAAAAAGAAAATTCAGAAGAATATACCAAGAAGCATTTAATGATTTAACTTATATTAAATTTCAAGAGGAATCTGATAATGGCTTTGGCAGCTGGTGGCTTACTTGCATTAAGATTGATAAAAATAATATAGATATAGCTGCCCTGATGTTAAAATTAAAAGAAAATGCTATTCCTACTAGAAGGATTTTTATACCGGCAAGCGAAATGCCCTATTTAAAGGAATTTTCAAAATCCTGTCCGAATGCTTATGAGATTTATAATCAGGGTATATGTCTGCCCAGTTCAACTTTGAATGAGGAAGAGGGTATAAGGAAGGCAGCTTTGATAATTAAGGAGACCTTGAATGGATAAAAAGAGAAACTTCATAACAATGAGCCAACAGTAATGAGCTGATTATAGCCTTACTTCAACAGATAATGGGCTA
>JAYEJA010000123.1:0-1856 GCA_034660395.1 Actinomycetota bacterium | reverse complement strand
TATTTTTACCAAAGATCTAAAATTTATCATTCCGGCTTTTTTAGTTACTATACTCCTGCATATAATTTTATGGATAGCCTACCCTCTCCACTTTGGACCTGACGGTCATAATTACATTTACTATTTTGTTGATTTTTTCAACAAAGAGCCCATGCTTCCCATGGTACTAACTTACAGGACACCGGTCGCACCACTCTTTTATGGATTCCTGCTTCAGGCCGGAGGAACGCTTGCTGTAACCATTGCGTCTGAAATCATGCTGCTTTCACTAATTCCTGCAATCTATCTTTTAGCATTATCATGGGGAAGAAATGTTTCAATAGCGGCAACTGTTCTTTTTATTCTTTTTCTTCCATTTCACATACAGTTTCACCAGATAGGTTCTGATGCCCTATTCTCATGGTTTATAATTTTATTTTTCCTCTCCTTTAAATATGCGCTTGAGAATAAAAATATATGGTCCTGGGCAGTTCTCGGTATCATCTCTTCGCTTACTATTCTAACCCGGCCCTCCGGCCTTGTGATAGTCCTTGCCCTGCTTTCAGTATTTTTCCTTAAAATTAACTTTAAAAATATTCTCAAGCTCGCAGGTGTGTATCTACTGTGTATCATAGCCATTCTCGGCTCCTTTGTTATATATAAAGGAGCAAGATTTAACGATTATACTATCTCCCGGGGTTCCAGCTACACTGCTTTTATGAGGACTTATACTCTACATGAACCTTTGTTCAGTCCTGAAAACGGACCCGGCTCGGAAAAGCTTGTTCAAATAATAGAGGGCGAGCTCCTTGATACTGAGCTTTACGAAAAATACGATATTACACTTGAAAAAATCTTAACCCATCGGCATGCAAGAAGATTCCTGGGGGATATCATTGTTTCTGTTGATAAAGCAGAAGGCTGGGATTCAGAATACGCGCTGCTGGAAAAGGTTGCCTTTGAGTCAATCAGGGTAAATCCGGTATCATACTTAAAAAATTATCTAAAAGACATAATAAACCTCGCCACCATAGAGCATGTCGTTCCAGAAACACCTGCACCTAATGATACAAAACTTTATTTAAATGACATCAGTAATATCAGTGAAGAAAATTTGCCCGAGCCCACCGAGGGAGAATTAATCCCCTTCTCCAATACATGGTGGATGCTGTCAAGCCCGGAGGGTGAACTGCCCACTCAATCAGAGGTGAATAATTTCAATGAAAAATATGAAAAAATTGCAACGGATGTTGAAAATGTACAGGGCTCACCTGGTATGGTAAGAATTATTGAAATCCTGTGGGATAATATAAAGATTCCTATATTTTATTTCTGGATATTCGGCATTCTGGGTATTATTCTTTCCAGAAGGAATAAAAGAATAATACTTATTTACATATTTGCAATTTCTGCAATCATTATTGTTGGAACACTTTACGCAGCACATGTATATACCAGGTACCGCCTGCCGCTTGACCCCCTTATAATGATTTCAGGCGTGGCAGGGTTTTTTATGGTTATAGAAAAAATTAAAAATAAAAGAGAGATATCTTAATTTACTATAGAAAGAGGAACAATATGCCAGACCAAACAAAGGGTTTGTTATCACCATTTCTTAGAGGAAGAAGATTTAATAAAGCACTTCCGTTTATTGAAGGTAAGGTTTTAGATTATGGTTGCGGTGTAGGCCTGCTGGCAAATTATATTCCAGATGATAGATATGTTGGGGTGGACACAGATTCAATATCTATTGATATGGCAAAAAAACTAAACCCTA
Source organism: Actinomycetota bacterium (assembly GCA_034660395.1). Classification (GTDB taxonomy): domain Bacteria; phylum Actinomycetota; class Humimicrobiia; order Humimicrobiales; family Humimicrobiaceae; genus JAQVEM01. The sequence goes on along the minus strand of JAYEJA010000123.1, from coordinate 100 downwards.
GCTATAGGTTTTTCAAGATTATGAGTTCTGATTATAAAGAAATTAAGGAGTTCTGTCCATTTGATACAATTGTAATGTTAGCAGTTATTGAACATATTAA
>JAYEJA010000122.1:0-1867 GCA_034660395.1 Actinomycetota bacterium | reverse complement strand
TTAGCCAAGACCTTTTTAATAAAGTTCACGTTTTCCAACGATTTCGAGTTTATCGGATTAATAACTAAAGCTGTTCCGGGGGAGTAAAATAATGGCTGATTTAAAAACACCAAAGACCGTAATTTTGCCGACTTTAGAAAATATAGAAGATGAGGAAGTCAAAAAAGTATTTGAGGAGTATAATAGAGTTTTTTCTGAATTGGTAATTTCTATATATTCTGATTTAAGTTGGTTACACGAAAGAATCGATAAATTGGAGAACCCATAAAATGGAGAAAGAAGATAGGGGAAAGAAAGAAAAAATAACTGAAAATAAAAAGAAAATACTCCCTGACACAGTTTACATAATCAATAAACTTAATTTTGCTACTCAAGCTAATGTCTTGGCTAAGATATGTATGACTTTAAAATATGCCAAAAGAGAACCGATAGATCCAGATATATTTATGGACTACATCACCGTATCTTTGGCTTTTGGTAATTGTATTATCTTAGTTACTTTTAACGAAAAAATGGAATTAAATACCTGTGTAGTTATGCTTTTAAAGAAGAACCCGATTAAGGGAAAAGTTCTTTGGATTGAATGGGCCTGGACTGATGGGAAAGACCTTAAATTGGGTAACAAAGTTTTTGAAAAAGTAGAAGATTTAGCTCAAAAATTAGGAGCAAAAAGAATTGCAGCAGCTATGGAAAGAGGAATAGAAGCTGTTTATAAAAAGTACGGACTCGAAAAAGAGTACGTGGTGGTATCGAAAGAGGTGAAAACCAATGTTAAAAAGGATTAAAAGAATTTTAAAAAGGATATTAAAAAATGCATTACTTTTTCCTGTATTAATTGTGTTTGCCAAAGGGACTTATGAAGAAGGACCAGAACCGGAGTTACTTACTACCGAATATACCGAACCGGCAATGACTGCTTTGGAAGATTTAGCCTATGGGGAAGCACCGACTTTACCTACTGTAAATTTGCCTGGTGTGACAGGAGAAGAAAGTAAATTGTTAAGTCAAGGTATGAGTCTAATAAAACAATTAATGTCAGGTGAAATGCCAGAAGCCTATAAGATGGGAATGGAAAAAATAAAGAGTGTATTGGGTGGAGAATATAATCCTCTTACCTCTCCTTATTACAAAGGATTAAAGGAAGAAGCAGCCAGAACTGAGGAAAAGGGTATAAGTGATATCAGGCAACGCAGTCAGTTAGGTGGAATGTTGTACAGTGAACCAGCAATGGGAGCAGAGGCAGAATTTAAGGGTATACTGGGAACCGGTTTAACCAAAGAATTAGGAAGACTTTACGAAGCAGATATCGGTAGACAAACTGGAATGATACCTCAATTATTAGGTTATTCTGGACAGAAAGCTGCTATGCCTGGCCAAGCATTATCAGGAATTGGAGCTTTAGCACCACTTGCCGGTAAAGGTGGAGATATAGCCAGAAAGCAGGCTTTAGCTAATTGGGGTGTTGAAACTGAACAAGCACTATTCCCCTATAAGTATAAAGCACCTATTTTAGAGAGTTTGGCTGATTGGGGTAATTGGTATACTCCGCAGCAATACTATAAACCCGGACCTCTTGATTATATTTTAGGTGGAATAGGAGCTATACTATAAGGAGATAATTTTATGAAAGTGCTAAATTTTCCGTCAAGTTATGCAAAAGGTGAACGACCTTACGATATATTTAAAGACCGCATGAGTGCGATAAGCTCGATAGCAGGTGGAATAAAAGATATTATAAAAAATAAATATATCAATAAGCAAAATTCCATGATTGCCGAGAATATTCAGAATGAGATTGATAAACAGAAAGCTATTGATTTATCTAATTTAATTTTAAGTGATCCACCGGATGAAATTTATCCTGCTA
>JAYEJA010000121.1:0-1867 GCA_034660395.1 Actinomycetota bacterium | reverse complement strand
AAAGCCAGCTTTATAGTGAGGGAGACATCCCAAACTATTGCGAAAGCAGAGCTTAGTGACCCGATACGCCATTGTAGAATGCGTAGAGACGTCGGATAAAAGCTACTCTAGGGATAACAGGCTGGTGGAGCCCGAAAGTTCATATCGACAGCTCCGCTCGGCACCTCGATGTCGGCTCACCCTATCCAGGGGCTGAAGAAGGTCCCAAAGGTTTGGCTGTTCGCCAATTAAAAGGGTACGCGAGCTGGGTAAGTGGTTAATGAGCCCAGTAAAAACTGGCTTATAACGGTGGAGCCCAAATTACTTTATTGATAGAATTTGGATAATTATAATATGGTAATGGGTAATATCGTGGGAAGACAAATTTATATTTCTTCATTTCAGAGAGAAGTTATTAATGGCACGATTTTAGGAGATGGAAGAATAGAATGTCGTTCAAAAGGAATAAGGATATTTCCTATAACGGCAAGATTAAGAATACATCAAGGAGAAAGCCAAAAAGATTATTTATATTGGAAATATCGAATTCTACGTGATTTTGTTTCTCAGAAACCTAAACGAATAATCTGTGGAAGAAATCATCAAGGAGATAAGAATTATTATTCTTGGTATTTTCATACAGTTACGACAGAATCTTTTGGAGAATTATATCAGCAGTTTTATCTAAATGGACGCAAAATAGTATCGAAAGAGATATCACATATTTTGACACCATTAAGTTTAGCTGTTTGGTATATGGACGATGGATGTTTTAGTCAAGGAACAGCAATTCTGAATACTCAAAATTTCTCTTTTAATGAACAGAAAATTTTACGTAAAAACTTAAAAGAAAAATTTAATTTAAGAACAACGATTAATAAAGATAGAAATAGATGGCGTTTGAGAATTAAAAAAGAAGATTTTTCTAGATTTCGTAACTTGATTAAAGATTATATTATTCCATCAATGAAATATAAAATTGTCCCCGTAGAGACTGAGTCCGAAAGGACGAGGTAGTAGGCTTTGAGCTTACTACAACACGCCAGTTCCGATATTTATATCGGAAAAGATATAGTCCGTACTTATAGTAATATAAGATTAAGACGTCAGACCGTCAATTTGGCGGCCTAGAAGAGTAATCTTCTATGGAAAAAGTTGACTCATATAGATGAAACCCTATTACATAAATTGTATTTTAACCTGTCGTGTAATAGGATAATATCTAGGGAAGTTGTCCCGTTAAACGGGATTAACCCCGTAGAGACTTGTTCTGGTTTTAATCAGAACGGAATAGAGATTTTTAATTTCTATTAATACGTCAACCTCCTAATAAAATATTAGGATGATGGTATAGTCCATACATAAAGTAATTTATGATTATATGCGTGAGACAGGTCGGCCTCTATCTGCTGTGGGCGTTCGATACTTGAGGAGAGCTGATCACAGTACGAGAGGACCTGATTGGACGAACCTCTGGTCTACCGGTTGTCCTGCCAAGGGCATCGCCGGGTAGCTATGTTCGGAAGGGATAAGCGCTGAAAGCATCTAAGCGCGAAGCCCACTCCAAGATTAGGTATCGTTTCCCATTTATGGGAGTGAGATTCCTGGAAGATGACCAGGTTGATAGGCTCTAGGTGGAAGTCCAGTAATGGATTAAGCCAAGGAGTACTAATCATCAAAGCAACTTTCCTATCTTTAGCGAAAAGAAAAAGACGTTTTTTAATATATATATAATTCCGCTGGTGTTTTACTTAATTATGGCCCACCTCTTTCCATTCCGAACAGAGAAGTGAAAGTAATTAAGCCCGATGATACTCTTTTGGGGAAAGTAGGGTATGCCAGCGGTTTTTTTATTTGTATTTCTTGTGATATAATAATGGACAATGGA
>JAYEJA010000120.1:0-1874 GCA_034660395.1 Actinomycetota bacterium | reverse complement strand
ATTTAAAGTGTATGCGTACGATTCCGAAGGAATATCAATTCCGGTTGATCCTTCTAAAGTGAGTTGGGAGTTAGGTTTTCAGTGTCCTACATGTCTAAATGTTGGGGTAATAAGTCCTAAAAATGGGTCAAAGACTACTTCCTTTACTCCCTATAGGACCGGTTTATATCATATATATGCTTATTATGACGGGAAGAAAGACAATAGTCCCATACAGGTAAATCCATAGTTATATCAGTCGTATCGCTTGATATAGATTAAGTGATGTAGTGGAAAGTGGGATAAAAATTGCGAGAATATGTAAATTGAGAAAGGAAAACAAATTGCGAAAAAAGCTGATTGTAGTATTTGTGGGAATAATAATTATAGCAGGAGTTTTTTTTACATTTAAATCTATTCAAAATCAATCCCCACAACCGCCCGAACTCGTTATATCGGAGAACGGGGAGTGGGATTACGGACAGGTAAAGCCCAATGAAAAGTATACCCATATTTTTACCATAAAGAATGAAGGAGATGAAGAATTAATTATTGAAAGAGCAAGAGCTTCCTGTGGCTGTATAAAAATCTCGCTTTCTTCCAAAAATATTCAACCCGGTAAATCGGCTGAGCTTAAAACCATCTTTGATACGACAGGGTATGATGGTAAAATAATGAAAGAGGTTTATATTACATCAAATGATCCCCAAGAACCGAATAGAGAAATTAACCTGTATTTGGAAGTAGAACATCAAACAAAACCGGTTATTAGTTTTTCTGAAGTGGAATGGAATTTTGGTTATATTTCTCAGGGAGAAGCCCCCACCCTTAGCTGGGTCATAGAGAATAAAGGGGATGAAGATTTAATTATTACTAAGATAAATACTTATGAACACATTAAACATGATATTATTTTTCCTTTGAAAATTCCTCCCCAGGGAAAACATAATGCCATCCTGACCTATGATTCTACCGGGCATGAATTAGGAGAATCGAGGGAAGCTATCACTATATTTAGTAATGATCCCCGGAGAGGGAATTTATCTTTAAGAATAAAGGGCTACATAAGTGAAGCAGTTGAACCTTCCATAACCATCTTACCTCCTGAATTAAAACTGAATTTGACCGATATCTCAGGAGGAGAAGGGGCAGTGGGTAAATTTACCATAGAGAACCAGGGAGAAGGGCTGCTAAGGATTGTTTCAGTGAAAACTTCTTCTGATTATCTTTTGCCCTTACATTCCGAACTTGAACTTGGTTCAGGAGAGAAAAAAGACTTGCAAATTGTCCTATTAAAGGATAAATTAATAGAAGAGACAAGAGAAGAAATTGAAGAATATATTTATCTAACCATCGCTCTCCCGGTAAAAATTAGTAAGTAGCCATTTAGTTACCCGGTTACCTGGTTAGTTAGTTAAAAATAAAGATGCAAGTTAAAATAGTCATTAGTGAATAGTATTTGGTGAGGGTCGGATTCCTCCGACCCGGTATTTGCTTGTAAATAATACGTTATTTTGGAGAATATCGGATGCTTATAGAAAATAAACTAAAAATATTGACAGTAATAATTAGCATTTTTTTATTCTTATCTTTAACTGGTTGTTTAACTTCCTCCACCGATGAAACCCAGATTAAGCAGATTGCTAAGAATATCGAAAAAGCCATTGAGAAAAAAAATGTAGATTTATTTATGGAAAATATTTCTTATAATTATTCTGACACTGAGGGCGGAACCTACGATAATCATATCAATGACCTACCGGAAGATATAATTTCCCAAACAGAACTAGCTGATTCTTTAGCCAGTTCTGTTTACGATAATTTAAAGGTAGTGACAGATGTCACCATAAGCAATTTAGTAGTCGCAGAGCAATATGCCAGCGGAAAAATGGAAA
>JAYEJA010000119.1:0-1883 GCA_034660395.1 Actinomycetota bacterium | reverse complement strand
TAGAGGTAGCGGGATTTTACAGGAAGCTGGGATTTAAAAGGTACGGAGATATATTTATAGAAGCCGGTATGAAACATGTTGGTATGAAACTACTTGGATTAGGATAAATTAAAATAACCATTACAAATTTTAAAATAGTAACAAAGATGTAATGATATCATTTTGTAACTATTATTTCTTAGAACTAATCAAATAAAAATTAGCTCTATTGCTATATTTAATAAATAAAATATACCCTCTCTTATTATATTAGCATAAGATCAATTCTTCCGTATTTAAACCTTTTTAAAAAGTACTAGAAGAAAAATAGATCATGTAAAATATTTTCTGTAATTTGAGATAAGTTCTTTGACATAATGTCCATCACTCTCCAAAATAATATTCTATCTGCTAACAAGTGCAAAGGAGAAGTGGCAGACAATTTTAAGAATAAGACTAAAGAGAAAAATTTTCAAGATGAACTGGTAGATGAAAAGGACTTTTTAAAGAATATAGTGGAAAACTTCTGCCAGAATCTTTTAGAAGAGCAGATGCAAGAGCATATAGGGGCAAAAAAGTACGAAAGGTCCCAGAATAGATCCGGACACCGCAATGGCTATAAGCCAAGGACCTTAAAGACAAGGGTTGGCTCCTTAAATCTTTTTATCCCCCGGGACAGGGAAGGAAACTTCTCTACAGATCTGTTTAGCCGCTACCAGAGAAGTGAAAAGGCACTGGTAATAGCACTGATGGAAATGTATATAAAGGGAATATCCACAAGAAAGGTTTCAGCTATTACAGAAAAGCTATGTGGAACAAGCTTTAGCTCTTCTATCACTTCATCTCTTTCTTCAAAGCTGGACGCACAGATAAAAGCATGGAGGATAAGACCGCTAAAGAAAAACTATCCCTATCTTTTGGCAGATACAACTTACATAAAATCAAGAATAGAAGAAGCAGTGTTGAGCCAGGGAACAGTTATAATAGCTGGTATAGACCAGGATGGCTACAGGGAAATACTTGCAGTGGAGATAATAGATACAGAAACCTTTGAGTCCTATGATAGGATATTTAGATCCCTGAGGCAGAGGGGTCTATCTGGAGTAAAACTTGTAATATCAGATGATAACAAGGGCCTTGTAAAAGCAGCTGAAAAAAACTTTACAGGGTTATTCTGGCAAAGATGCGCCTTTCACTTTATAAAAAATGTCCTGGATGCGGTTCCCGGAAGTAAAAGAAAGTACCTGGCAGAGGATCTAAGAGCAGTCTTTAGTTGCTCAACCAAAGACGAAGCCTTAAAGCTGGCAGCAGGGATAGCAGGCAAGTACTCTAAATATCCAAGGATAGAGGATATGTTAACCATAGATATCCTGGATGCACTGGCTTTTATGGATTTTCCCGTAGAACACAGAAAAAGAATTAGGACAACAAACTTACTTGAAAGATTAAATGAAGAAATAAAAAGAAGGACAAAAGTGGTAAGAATATTTCCAAATAACAGGAGTGCTGAAAGACTTATATGTGCAATAGTCATAGAACAGAATGAGGGATGGATATCAGGGAGAAAGTATCTGGATATGGATTTTTTAAAAAACTATAAACTACCGGGATCTGATATAAAAGATAAAACCCTGGTAGCATTAGTATAGATTGATTGGAGAAGTAATGGATGAAAGTACAGAAAAAAAGTTGCATAATCGAAAAAATCTTAATAAACTGTATTAATATTATTTTATTAATATAAAACCTCTTCATTAACTGTTTTATGAAATAATAGTATAATATTGTATAAAATTTTAAAAAATAAACTTCTCCTTTAGGTCATCAAGTGAAAAAAGAATACTACGCACATAGTTTTAAGGGAAAGCCCCAGAAAGAGTGGCAAAAGCTTGAAGAGCACCTAC
>JAYEJA010000118.1:0-1886 GCA_034660395.1 Actinomycetota bacterium | reverse complement strand
ATTCTATTTCCTTTTCCATGTATTTATCTATATTCTTTATATAATCACCCGTTAAAACAATTTTCTTTAATTTAGCTTTTGGATTTTCCTGTAAAAAGTGTTCAATTGATAATTTAATCTCACTTATGAAACGGTCAGCAACGCTCTTTATAGCTTCGTTTATTCTGGCCGGGTCAATATCGGGCTTGCTTTCAGATTTTTCCTTTTTCTCATCAGTTTTTTTATTTTCCTTCTTATCTGTCTGACTTTTATCTGACTTTGCCTTTACATCCTTTTCCTTTTCTTTTTCTCCTTTTACCAAATCTTCACTCTTTTTACCCATAAGCGACATAAAATCAAACTTTCTTAGCAGGTCTTCACAATACTTATTATCTTTTTTAGTTTCCTTATAGATTTCATCTATAAAATTTTTAAGAGAAGTGGATGTAAACCGTGGATACTTTAAATTATAGCTGTGAATCATTTCAATTATGGATATCTCCAGGCCAAGATTTACAACACAAATGGACTCCGGCTCCTTACCTTTATTATTCTTAATGCCTTCTTCTATCTTATAAATATAATCTATGGTCCTGTATAATGCGAAACAATTTAAGTCAATCGCCTGCGCAAGCAGGCCTGCCTTCTTAAATCCCAGTACTACATCATTTATCATACTCTTCATTGCGCCTACGAGCATCACTCTTGAGTGGTCTTCCCCCTTCTCCACTATGTAATAATCGTATATGACATTATTTTTCGGTATTGGTATGAAGTCGTTAATCTGGTACTGTATTGAATTGCTTATCTCTTCATCGTTTATTACCGGTATCTTAATCTCTTTTGCAATTATTTTCTGGTTGGCAATTCCAATAAAAACCTTTTTGTCAGATATTTTGTGTTTTTTCCATATATCCCTCAGGCTATCCGTAAGAGCCATGTTATCCTGAACCTCGCCTTTTACCACACATTTTGGCGGTAATTCGACCTTTACCATCTTCCTTACGGTAAGGTTATTCCTGAATTTCAGCAGTTCAACAATGCTAATCTTATACGAGCTTAAATTTAATCCTATTGCCAGCATTTAAATCACTCTCTTTAGTTAAAAAAACTTACATACCATTTTAAAATATTATTACCCCAAAATAAAGCAATTATACTGCCCAGCGAAATAAAGGGTCCGAATGGAACCTGGTGCTTTAAGCCCTTTTTTTTTAGTATAATCAGAGATAATCCATATATGGAACCCGCCATGAAACCTAAAAATAAAGCTGCAGCAACATTTCTCACAAGGAATGCTCCTATCATGAGACTTAATTTTACATCACCCATCCCCATTCCACGTGGAGATATAAGGTGTATTATAAACATGAATAAAAAAGCTCCCGCGCTGAAAGCAAGAGGGAACCACCACTCTTCCAGATTTAAAAAAATACTGAGTAAAAGCCCCACCACTGTAAAAGGCAGAACTATGACATTCGGAATTACCTTAAACTCAATATCAATAAATGATATAAGCACCAGCACGCTGCACAATATTATTCCTGCCAGAGTTTTCATTGAAAGCCCGAAGAAAAAATAATTCGTTACAAATAATACGCCTGTTATTAATTCTATAAGAAGGTTTCTTAATGGTATTTTTTCCCTGCAGTACCTGCATCTGCCCCTGAGTAAAATAAAGGAAAATACAGGTATATTGTCATAAAAAGGAATTTTTCTTTTGCAGTGCGGACAATATGAAGAAGGCCTCACAATAGATAACTTCCTTGGCAGACGGTATGCCGCCACGCCCAGAAAGCTGCCCATGGCAAGACCTGATATAAAAAATACTATATATATAGCTGCTTTAAATATTTCCATTTTATTTATTGCTTATTTACTATTTACTTTATACCTAACAGATTATA
>JAYEJA010000117.1:0-1900 GCA_034660395.1 Actinomycetota bacterium | reverse complement strand
TTTTGTTTCACGCTATTATTTGTATTAAGCTTTGCAGGTGTAATTTATGCACAGGATGCTGAAGAGGAAAGCACAGGCAACGATTACGAGCTTACTTACAGGGATAAAGTGATACTGACCGAACCATCGGTATGCTATATCTCGACTTATTATTTTGGCTATGTGTATAATCCAAACTGGCAGGAGTGGAGTGAACAGTACTACTATGGTCCTCTGGGAGGAACGGGATTTTGCGTAAATCCTGATACGGGTCATATATTTACGGCGGGTCATGTAATTGACGAGCCGTATGATGATGTTAAATGGTCTATTCTTGATGCTTATATTTATGATAATTATCCGGATGAGTATTATGAACTGACTGATGCGGACTGGAACTGGATATTTAATAATTATGAAGTAGAAGGTGAAAATGGGCCGGAACTGGATAGGGAAGTATGGGTCCAGTTTAATTCAGCAACTGCAGGGGTGCCCGATAGTCCCGATGAGAATTATGTAAGGGCAGAAGTTATAGATTTTAGCCCCTGGGAACAGAGGGACCTGGCTGTGATTAAAATAGCACCTGTTACCGGTAGTGCGCTTTCCAGCGTGATGATTGGTGACTCTTCCATGATTGAGATACAGGATGAAATAACTATTATAGGTTATCCATGGAATGCCGATATTATCTGGGAAAGTGCTATGACCCCATCTGTTGCTTCGGGAAATATTAGCGCAAGAAAGATGGTTGGGGGTACTGAGGTGCTGCAGGTCGATATGACGGCTGCTCCCGGAAACAGCGGCAGCCCTGTTTTAAATGAAGATGGTGAAGTAATAGGTATGCTGACCATGGGGTCAAGTGAAAACGTTAATTTCTTAAGACCCAGTAATGATATAAGTGATATGCTTGATAAAAACGGGGTTGAAAATAAGCTGGGAACTCTTGATGAAGAATTTGAAGAAGGACTTATAATGTTCAGGCAGGAGCATTATTCTGTAGCTATAGAAAGTTTTAATGCTGTTTTAAATTTAAACCAGAGGCATCTCAAGGCACAGGAATACAGGGCCAAATCCCAGGAAGCAATTAACAGGGGCGAAGATGTACCGCTCACTGAAGAAGATGAATCTGCTGCTGATGAAGACGGAGAAGCGGCCGGAGAGGAAGATGCTGAGGATGAGGAAGATACCGGGCTGGCTGCAATTGGCATAACGATAATAGTACTGGCGATAGTTCTGCCAATAATATTCGTAGTTATAATCGTGGTCGTAATTATAATAGTGGTTAGAAAGAAAAACGCCCGGAGCAAAGAAGAAGTAAAAGAAGAGAAGCCGGCTGCTAAGGCTGAGGAGCCGGAGAAAGAAAAGAGCGGTAAAGAGGAAGTAGAATACTGCCCACATTGCGGGAAAAAAATTGAAAAGGGCCAGAAATTCTGCGGCCATTGTGGAGGTAAGTTATAATATAGAAGCAATATGTGATATAAAAATAGGGCCGGGTTAAAAAATCCGGCCCTATTTTTTTATTGTTTTAGGGTTTTATCTATGTTATTATATTTTTTCAAATAAATTTTCTATAAGTCATTATGGATGCGAATAAAGAAAGATTTTTAAACAGGGGGAAAGAAAGAATTTCGAGTACCTGTTTTAGCAGTTTAAACGGTAGTATGATTATAAAAGATACTGCCGGTCTTTTCTCATGCGTACTTTTAATTTCAGTCTGTTTATTACTTCTGGTGGGTATTATATCCTAATTTTCAGGAAGATTATTACGTATATAGCAAAATTCCTGGGAATTCTTTTTAAAGTAACTCTATTTTTTGTTATATCGTATAATCGTAATAATATAAATGGATTTTAATACAGGATTTTAGGGTTAATTTAAAAGAGATAGTTTTAAGGTTGTTTATAAATTTTTTAATTATGA
>JAYEJA010000116.1:0-1924 GCA_034660395.1 Actinomycetota bacterium | reverse complement strand
ATGCTGTAACTACTCCCGCGGGAGTTACAGTAGATGGATTGATGGAATTAGAAGATGGAGGAATAAGAGTAGCTCTCATCAAGGCAATTAGCCGAGCAACAGAAAAATCCAAGGAAATTTCTCGATAAAAAATATTTTAGCAAATAAGAGGTCAAAATAGAAATATGATAAACGAAAAATACCATTTTTATGATAAACAGGTGGTTATTAAAAGTAATAGGGGAGTTTGCCAGGACAGTGAAGAGTTGATAAAGAGTGAGTTATTTAAAAAAGTACTTCAAAAATATTTAAAATATTTGATGAAAAAAGATTCTTCTCTGTTGGGAATTTTTAAAGATATTCCCGAATCTATCCAAGAAGAGTTTATATTAAGTAGTTTTCTTTTATTATGTAAAGATAATAGCATAGAGGAGGTTTCTAAAACTAATTCTCAATTTGAGCTACTTTTAAGAGATTCTTATCTTTTTCATCAATTCGTGGAGAGGTTATATGACTTCTGGCGGGACTATGAACGCTTTTTTATAAAATACGATTTAGAAGAGGATGAAGGGGTAAAATCTTATAAAAAGCCTTACCGGGCTTTTAACCAAACCATTGAACAGCTTAATCATTTGGTGAGAAAAACCTATCGGAATATTTGTGAAAATATAACCGGGGATCATCCGCGGATATACCGCCAGGTACCCGCTGGTTGCCAGGTTGGTCTTATTACTACCGGTATAGATTATCAGCTTCCTTCGGTTTATAAAAAAGTAGTAAGAGATATTCCTCTTATTACTCAAGTTTTAATCGAACCACCTCTTATTATTGATCCTTTAATGAATAAGAGAGCAGGACAATTTAGAAAAGTAGATACAAATCCTTTAGAGGATGTAAAAATAAATCCTCGAGATTGGCTTTGTTTTCCAGCAAAGGTAGGAGATTTAATTATCTATTTCTATTTTTATAATAAATTTATTGGTCTGGGTACAGCCCTGGCCAATCTTTTTGAATTAGCTCATGGTGAGGAACTTTTAAGGACGCCTGAGGCAATTTATCTTTTCGGAGTTCCTCCGGCTTCTTTAGAGAAATATGGTGATTCTCCCACAGTTTTTTATGATGATGAAGAGAATAATCTTTTAATAGCAGCACTTCCAGCAAGAGATGAAATGGGATATTTTGGTTATATTAAAAAGATGATACTTACTCTACATAATATTGTAATGATGAAGAGAGGCCGTTTGCCTGTTCATGGAGCAATGGTAAGAATTTGTTTAAAAAATAATAAATCTGCTAATCTGGTAATAGTGGGAGATACAGGTACAGGGAAGTCAGAATCTTTAGAGGCCTTCAGAGTTTTAGCTAAGGAATGTATTCGCGATATGACTATTATTTATGATGATATGGGCTCTTTAGAGATAACCGAAGAAGGAGAGATAAAAAGCTATGGTACTGAAGTGGGTGCATTTGTCAGGTTAGATGATTTACAACCTGGCTATGCCTTTGGGGTAATTGATAGGTCTATTATTATGAGCCCTCATAAGGTTAATGCCCGAGCGATCATACCTATTACTACTTTACAGGAAGTGTTAAAGGGATATAAAGTAGATTATTTTCTTTATGCTAATAATTATGAAGAAGTAGATGATAGCCACCCTATTTTTGAAGAGTTTTTTTCAGCAGAAGAAGCACTTGTTATCTTTCGAGAGGGAGTTCGATTAGCCAAGGGGACTACAACGGAAAAAGGTTTGGTGCGGAGCTATTTTGCTAATATTTTCGGTCCCATACAGTATAAAGAATTACACGAGAGGATTGCCCTAAGATATTTCAATAAACTATTTGAAAATAAAGTTAAGGTTGGCCAGTTAAGGACACGGTTAGGTATTCCGGGGTATGAACAGAAAGGACCAGAAAAGGCAGCTCAAGAATTATTAAAAATTATTAA
>JAYEJA010000115.1:0-9907 GCA_034660395.1 Actinomycetota bacterium | reverse complement strand
ATTAGTCTAGTTATTTAAATTTGAGGTTAGAGAGGGGGAAACTATGGTTAGTATTAAATAATTTTTTTACCAAAAGTGGGGGAGTTTTCGAGTGAAATATGGGGGAATTTTCACTTGATATATACACCAGCATCTTAAAATATTTTTGTGAGTAGATCTCAAGCTCCAATGCTTTCCTTGAGGCTTTTTCCATAACCTGGTTGGAATTATTTCTGGAGTGGCTCATTATGGCCATGCATGAGCGGTAGCTCTGCACAGGATAGTCACTTTTAGAAAGGACTTTTTTTACAAACCGGCCCATATTTTGACCAATACTATTTGCCCGGGAGATGAAGCGGTCAGTACTCCATCCTGATACAGCTCTGTGCGCTTCTGCCATATGGGCGGGGTTTGTGGTGTATCTTTTACCCTTATTGTAGTTTCTTTTGTGTGCTGCAATCCTCTCGTTATCTACAAATACCTCTATGGTGTCTTTGGTGGCCCTTACAAAGCAGTGACTTCCTGCATAGGAATAGTGGGTGCTGTAGTAAAATTTTTCGTACTCCACATGGTAATTGAAGCCAATTCTTGCCTGTCTCCAGTCACAGTACTCGTATCTCTGGCCGGGAAGGGGCCCAGGGGCCGGCTTGTCTATCTTTAAAAAGGCGGTCAGTCTGTTTCCCTCCATTTTCTGGAAGGGCCTATTTATGAATTTTTGAAGCTGGACCTCTATGGCCTGGTTTATCTCATATACGGAAAAGAACTTTATGTTCCTTAAGAGGGCAAGTATCCTTCTTGATACGTTTCCCACCATGTTTTCATCAGCAGCTTTGTCTTTACTCTTTCCGCTCCGGGCGGGGACAATTGCAACAGAGTAATGGTTTGCCATGTCATTGTAGCTTTTGTTTAGCACAGGATCTGTAACATCAGGAGTTATTACTGCTGTCTTTACATTATCCGGGATAAGTACTTTCGGTACTCCTCCATAGTATTCAAATGCTCGCACGTGGGCATCTATCCAGTTGGCAAGCTTTCTGTCTGCGTATGCATAGACAAAGGGATAAGCGCTGGCGGGTAGAACTGCCACGAATATATAGGCAGCCTTTTTCTCTCCGGTATTTCTGTCAACATATGGAACTCTGAACCCGGCCCAGTCCACCTGAACCTCTTCTCCGGCCTTGTGTTCTATATGCATGGTGAGCTTATTTACCTTTTTAAACTCCCGGTAGCGGCTGCAGAACTGGCTGTACATGAGTCCCCGGGGATATCTCTCCTTGTACTCTTCCCACAGGAGCATAAGGGTAACATGCTTTTTCCTCATCTCATAGAATACATATTCCATGTCCGGCTCAGGAAATGTTGGTGGTTTTAGTGCGGGAGGATAAAGAAGTGACATAAGCTCCTTGTCATTTAGGTCTATGGGCCATGAAAGCTTTGCCTTCTCTGCTCTTTCAAGCACTTCTGATACTGTGGTCTTTCCGCAGCCTGCTGCCCGGGCTATGTCTCTTAGTGAAAGTCCGGCACTGTCCAGTCTTAAGATCTCTCTTGCCTTTAGCATACCTGTCCTCCTCATCGGTTCTTTCCTCCCTTAGGTTTTTAAGATAATAAAACCTAAGGGTAGCAGTTTTTAAAATAGTCCGACAAGGTGTCCGGATGTTGCCGTTATGGTGTCCGGATAATTCCGTAACGCTGTCTGGATGTTCCCGGAATCAGTGTCCGGATGCGGCCGGAATATGCAATCCGTTTTTATAATAATGAAACATTTAATTCTTGCGGCAGTAATGATTTTTCTGAACAATTGGATACATTCTGCTCATTTATTAATGAACTGGTTGGAAAAGATTTTGGTTAATAAGTCAAATGCAAGACAACCGCAAAAAGAAACTAATAGACCTGGGAGCCGAAATAAATAGTAAGAATATATTTACATACTGTTGCAATCCTTGATAACCCTTATTTTAACTCAAAATAATCAAATCTTGATAACTTTACATATAATGATATAATAATACAAAATGTAAAGTTAATAAATGTGAGGTGTTTTATGCAAGCTAAAGAATTGTCTGCAAATCTTAAAAGGATTCGTAAAGTAAAAGGAATGACTATGCAGAAGGCAGCTGATGCTGCCGGTATAAGCAGGATGGCTTATCATAATATTGAAAATGGAAAAGCAAAGCCAAGAACTAGCAATCTCCAGAAACTGGCAAAAGCATTAAACGTAAAAATATTTGATTTAGTAAGACCTGTTCCTGAACTGCATGGCATCAGGTTTCGTGCCCAGAAATGGAGAACCAATAAATCTTTATTGGAGCGGGAAGAGATAAAAGGAAAAACTGCTTTGTGGATGAGAGATTTTAATGATTTAGAGAAGATGCTTTCTGGAGAAAAAAAGAAGAAATTATGTATTGAAGATATGAGAAAAGGTATAAAAGGAAAGCTGCCAATAGAAGCAGCTTCTAAAATTAGAGAATACCTGGGACTTGAAGAAGATGAAGTAATTAACGATATATGCGGATTAGTGGAATATGCTGGAGTTAAATTACATTTTATAGATATAGAACTTGATAATTTTTTTGGGTTTTCTGTTGATGATAATAAATTAGGCACCGCCATTGTTGTTAATAGCAATAATTCTATTTCTACTGAAAGAAAGGTATTCACTATTGCTCATGAATTTGGTCATATTATAATGCATCCTGGCTCATTTAATGATGAAGGCAAAGAGATAAAAGTCCAGGAAAATGAAGCTGATTTATTCGCAAGTCATCTCCTGATACCTCAGAAGGCTTTCCATAAAATGTTAAAAGATGTAAGTGGACTAAACTATATTGATGCAATATTGCATATAAAGAGGGTCTTTAAAGTAAGCTATAAAACCGTAATATACAGGCTTATCGATGATGGTGTAGCAGATGATAAAATATGGAAGAAATTTTGCTATGATTACAAACAAAGGGAACATTTTTATTTTAAGGGACACAAAGAACCGGAACCATTAGCAGGTATTGATTGTATAGAGAATCGTCTAAACCGACTTGCCCGTGAGGCTTTTGAAAAGGAATTAATCTCAATGCCGCGAGCTGCCGAGATTCTGGGGAAAAGTATTACCGATATGAGAAAGCTAGTCAATGGGTGGATGGCGGTTAAATGAAGCAGGTTGTTATTTGCGATGCGAATATACTAATAGATTATTCCAATGGTGATAAAGAGATTATTGGACTAATTACAGAAAATCTATACCAGATAAAAATACCATTACCGGTATGGGAAGAAGTTGAGGACCTTTCTGATGAAGATGCTGCAATTCTGGGGATAGAGATCTTGGAGCCCAGCATGGAACAAATATATGAAGCGGTAACCATGCACGGTGGTGGTTTATCGGATGAAGATCGTATTTGTTTTATTATTGCCAGGGATGACAAAGCATTATGTGCTACTAATGACAGTGTATTGAGGAAAATGTGCTTAGATAATAATATCGGGGTTTTATGGGGATTAGAAATTATTGCACAATTATGTGATACGCAGAACCTAACTAAGAGTTCTGCAAGAAAGTTAGTACTTAAAATTGCACAGGAGAATAAAACAATTACAGAAGAGATAGTGACTCGATTTATTGAAAGAATTACTGGGAAAGGAGGTTAAAATGGGAAAGAAAACAACTGGATTTAATAAAAAAGGTATTAGTGAAATACCAAATAATAAACCTGTTTTGTACAAGATTAAAACAGAATCAGGAAATACAAATTATGTTGGTATTGCAAAAAGGGGCAGAGTCCAAAAAAGACTTATTGAACATCTTGGAAATATTCCCGGAGCAAAAGTTCAGGTAGAACATTTTGGCGGTATAGATGATGCAGCAAAAAAGGAAAAAAATGTTATAATCCGGACTAAACCGAAATACAATAAATCCGGAATTTAATGACCTTAACCCCAATCTTTGGTCCAGTTTTTAAGTTAGTGCAAAGCCATTTGTAAACTGATATCAACCGCTCTGGCTTCAGGAGCAGGTTACATCGTTTATTGATAGAGAGACAGATCCAAATTAGGGAAGTTGGTCACTTTTCTTAGTACACAGAATGGCTGGGGAGGGAGGATTCGAACCCTGGGCTCTTATATCTATCCCAAGTTTGGCAAAGTTTGTATATATTAATAAATTAACACCTGGTATGTAAAATTTTCTAATATTTTTGAAATAAGAGAATTACCTGATTTGTCATATTAACCCATAATAAGTGAGCCCGCATTCTCCACATCTTATTTATGCCCCAACATTAAAGCAATCTTTACGGTATTAATTTTTATTAATATCAATTTTAAATTATAATCTAAATATGTTTTTAAAATATATTTTTTAATTTTTTTTATCGCATAGAAAGGCAATTTTAAAACTATTTATAATGAACGGTATTTCAGGAAAATCAGGTCATAGAAAATACAGGTTACCGGCTGCTGCAGCCGGAAGTGTTTTTCTGGCTGTTATTATTCTTTTTTTATCCGGAAGTTTGTGCGCCTGCGATACTTATTCGGAAATAAAAAGGTCCATTATCAATAAATTTTCGGCTGAGGATGATATGGATGAGGCAGTAGAGGTGGTAAATGAATTCTTCGGCTTGCTATCGGACAGGAACTATGAGGAGGCATATCAGTATTTAAGCAATGAAGATAAAAGCCGGGGCAAAAAGGAGGATTTTTATGACGAATTTGAAGATATTACCGATATCGTATCCATAGATGTTAAAGAGGTGGAGATAAATAATAACGTGGCTGTCGTCTGTATTGATTTAACTGATTTCTATGATGGAGAAGAAAAGGTATCTGAAGATATAGAGGTTTCCCTGGTAAGAGAAGAAGAGGAAGAGTGGAAAATAGTATTCTGGGAATAGATTTGGTTTTTTAAAAGGCAGATGGGTGAAGTAATCTATTGAGTATGCGTGTAAAAAAAGTAAGAAGCTATTAAGATAAATTTATGAAATAAAAGCTAGAAGGGTATAAATTGAAGGTATTATTTTTAGGGGATGTTTTCGGCAAGCCGGGAAGGGAGCTTTTAAAAAGTAAGCTCTGGTCTATAGTTGATGAAAATGATATAGATTTTACCATAGCAAATGGCGAGAATGCGGCAGGAGGTATAGGCATTACCCCTGCAATCTGCAAAACACTGCTTGACGCAGGAGTGGACCTGGTAACTTCAGGCAACCACATTTATAAAAAAAGGGAAATATATGATTATATAGAGCAGGAGCCGCGCCTTTTAAAACCGGTAAATTTCCCTCCGGCAACACCGGGGAAAGGATACTATGTAATGACTGACAGGAACAATAATAAGATTGGCGTTGTAAATATCTGCGGCAGGATATTTATAGATTATTATGACTGTCCTTTCAGATGTATGGATAAAATCCTGGAGCATGTTAAAAAAGAAGCGCAGGTGATAATTGTTGATTTTCATGCCGAAGTCACATCGGAAAAAATTGCAATGGGATGGTATCTTAACGGCAGGGTGAGCGCAGTTCTGGGGACCCATACTCATGTCCAGACCGCTGATGAAAGGATACTGCCCGACGGAACTGCTTATATAACGGATGTGGGCATGGCTGGACCAAGGGATTCTGTTATAGGGGTGAAGAGGGAAAATATAATAAAAAGGTTTATTACAATGATGCCGCAGAAGTTTACTGTAGCGGATGGCGACTATCTTTTAAATGCAGTTGTAATTGATATTGACGCGAGAAGCGGAAGGGCAAAATCTATAAAAAGATTAAATTTAATATTTGATGATATTTAACAAATACTTTTAACTGTTTCTTCTATAATATTATGAGCTCTATAATAAAAGAAATTCAAAAATATAAATTTGCAAAGGATGCCGCTGTCTTAAAGGCGCTGAAAACTGTTGAATCCGGGAATATGATTGAAAAAGGTGACAGGATACTTATTTCAATCTCCGGCGGACCTGATTCAACGTTTTTAACCCGCCTTTTTTACCTTTTAAGACCTGCTCTGAAGCTGGAAATTTTTGGTTTCTGCCTTGACCATATGACCAGGGGCGGTGAATCGGAAAAAGACTCCCTTTTTGTAAGAAAAATGTGCGGGGAGCTGGATATAAAGTTGTTTGAACGTAAAGTGGATGTTAAAAAATGGTGCAGGTCAAAAAACCTTTCTTTCCAGAAAGGCGCGAGATTAGTAAGGATAAGTAAATTACTGGATATTTCAGAAAAAAATAATATAGATAAAATAGCTACGGGCCATAATGCTGATGACAGTATAGAGACCTTTTTTATGAACCTGTTCAGGGGAGCGGGAGCCAGAGGACTTTCAGGAATAAAACCGGCAGCGGGCAGGTTTATAAGACCCCTTATTGAAATATCAGGAGAAGAAATTAAGTCTTATCTTGATAAAAAGAAGATAGCTTACTGTATGGACAGGACCAATGTCCAGAATATATATTACAGGAACAGGATAAGGAATATTCTAATACCGTTTATAAGCAGGAATTTCGGCGATTCTTTTAAAAGTAATACACTGAGGGCGTTACATATATTAAAGGATGAAGATGATTTCCTTTCTGAATATTCTTTATCAAGATTTAAAAATATCGCTTCCATGGTGGAAGAAGCAAAGGAAAAAAGGCCGGTACTGGTAGAATTACCCATAAAAAGAATTATGAAGGAAGAGGTTCCTATAAAGAGGAGAATTATACTGCTGGCAATGGAGGCAGTAAAGGGGAACCTTGAAGATATAAGCTTTCAAAATGTAGAGGACATTCTGAAAATGTGCACACCGGGTGGGGAGAGTAAGGTCGTCCGGCCGGAGGAGAATATAAGGGTCTGTAAAACTGCGGACAGGATATTTTTTATTGATATAACAAAGGGCCGGCTTATACCGGATGAGTTTAAAGAGTTGCTGAAGGGTGATGTAAAAGCCGGGAGGTATTTAAGTAGAAAGAAAGAGGTTAGAATAGGGGAAAGTATGAAGCTGGAGGATTTTGGACTTGAACTGTCAACCGGAGTTTTAAAATATGATAGGGATAAGATAAGCGTAAGGGATGCCGGGAAAATGGAAGCTTATATGGATTATTCAAAAGTCAAACCACCCATTAAAGTAAGAGCATGGAAAGAGGGAGATAAATTTTATCCCCTGGGTATGGATGGAGAAAAGAAATTGCAGGATTTTTTTATTGATAATAAAGCACCGCTGCATTTAAGAAAGACCATTCCGGTTTTTGAAGATAATGAAAAGATAATCTGGGTAGGAAGCTATAGAATTGATGAAAGGGTAAAGGTAACTGCCAATACCGGTAAGGTTCTGCATTTAAAATTATTTTAAAATTAAATTTTATATGATTTAATAAAATCATACCCGGATTAAAGGGTCAATTAACAGACGGGAGAGGTAATTAATGGGGCTATATGAATTTAAAAAAGTAAATGGTGAGAGGATAGTTATAAGTGGCGATAAAGAAATAAAAATACTTATTGATGAGAAAAGACTTTCCAGCAAAGTGAAAGAACTGGGAGAGAAAATTACAGGGGATTACAGGGGTAAAAATCCAGTCCTGATATCTGTTTTGAGGGGGTCATTTATTTTTATTGCTGATATATGCAGAGAAATTAATATACCTGTTACTTTTGATTTTATGGCTGTTTCAAGCTACGGAGATTCAAAGGTAAGTTCCGGAATCGTAAGGATAACCAAGGACCTGGAATGCAGCATTGAAAATAAAGAGGTGATTATTATAGAGGATATAGTTGACTCGGGAAGAACCTTAAACTATCTTATTAAGAACCTGGAGGCCAGGAATCCGAAAAATATGGAAGTCTGCGCACTTCTTGATAAAAATGTACCGAGAAAAGCTGAAAATAAAGTTAAATATAAAGGGTTTGATATACCCAATAAGTTTGTGGTAGGATATGGTCTTGATTTAGATGAGAAATATAGAAATTTCCCTTTTATAGGTTATATTGAAAATGGGTAGTAATTATATTATCATCTAAAATATCACGAGAAATAAGTATAAGGAGTTGTTATAAAATTTGAAAAAAAATAAAGGATTTAATAAAAGAGCAATTAAGAATATAGCGTTGCTGATTCTGCTGATTGTTGTTGTTTTTCTAATATTAAGGAATCCACTCTTTCTTACGCCTGTGGTTAAGGAGTTTAATTTAAACGAGTTTGTTAAAGCAGTTGAGCAGGGCGAGATAAGCACTGCTGAGCCGATTATAGTTAAGGGAGAAGATAATATAGTAGAGGGTGAATTAATAGATAGGTCAAAGTTTACGGCGGAGTTTTTAGAAGATTATGATATTACCCAGTTATTGCTGGACAATGATATACCTTTTAAGGTAGATAACCAGAATCAATCAATGTGGATCCAGATTCTGGTAAGCGCCATACCATTTGTTATAATGTTCGGACTGATTTTCTTTATGATGAACCAGCTCCAGGGCGGGGGATCCAAGGTGCTCCAGTTTGGTAAAAGCAAAGCGAAGACGGTGAATAAAAGTAAGAAGAGGATAACCTTTAAGGATGTCGGAGGGGTTGATGAAGCTGTTGAGGAATTAAGGGAAATTGAGGAATTTCTTGAAAACCCGAATAAATTTAAAGCTATGGGCGCAAAAATCCCCAAAGGAGTACTTTTATATGGACCGCCTGGAACAGGAAAGACCCTGCTGGCGAGGGCAGTAGCAGGTGAAGCCGGAGTACCCTTTTTCAGTATAAGCGGTTCTGAATTTGTTGAAATGTTTGTTGGTGTCGGCGCTTCAAGGGTGAGAGACCTCTTTGCTCAGGCAAAAGCGAATCAGCCGTCAATAGTATTTATGGATGAGATTGACGCAGTTGGAAGACACAGAGGAGCCGGATTGGGTGGAGGCCATGATGAAAGAGAGCAGACTCTTAACCAGCTGCTGGTAGAGATGGACGGTTTTGATATTAAAAGTACGGTGATACTGATTGCAGCTACAAACAGGCCCGATATACTGGATCCTGCTCTGCTGAGGCCTGGAAGATTTGACAGGCAGATTGTAGTTGACAGGCCCGATATAAAAGGAAGAGAGGAAATACTCAAAATACATGCAATGGGTAAGCCACTGGATAAGGGTGTTAATTTAAAAACTATATCCAAGGAAACGCCCGGGTTTACCGGAGCGGACCTTGCCAATCTATTTAATGAAGCTTCCCTTCTGGCAGCAAGGCACAATAAGAAAAAAATATCCATGTTTGAAATAGAAGAAGCGGTAGAAAGAATTATAGCGGGTCCTGAGAAAAAGACGAGGATTATATCAGAAGAAGAGAAGAGAATAATTGCATATCATGAATCAGGGCATGCTCTGCTTTCCTATGTCCTGCCCCATACAGATCCAATACATAAGATATCTATTATAGCAAGGGGAAGGGCGCTGGGATATGTGATTACCCTTCCTGAAGAAGACAGGTTTTTAAAGTCAAGGAGCGAATTGATTGATAATGTTACCCAGCTTCTTGGAGGCAGGATAAGCGAGGAGATGAACTTTAATGACATAACTTCCGGAGCCCAGAATGACCTGGAGAGGGCTACAAAAATTACAAGAAAGATGGTTATGGAATATGGAATGAGTAAGAAGCTGGGTCCAGTTACCTTTAAGGGAGAGGAAGACGAAGTATTTCTGGGGAAGGAAATTGCTTCAAGGCCTCATTATGGAGATGAGGTAGCGTCGGCTATAGACAGGGAAGTTCACAGGATAATAACGGAAAGCTACGAGTATGGGAAGAAGATACTTACCAGGAATAAGGGAAATCTTAATACCCTGGCCCAAAAATTAATGAAGAAGGAAACTCTGACAAGGGAAGAGATACTTAAAATATTGTCGAAGGTGGAGAGCAAGAAAGTAAAAAGAGTAGAGCGCCTGGAAGATGAGAGCAGGGCGCGGGATGTTTCCAAAAAAAAGTCAAA
>JAYEJA010000114.1:0-9916 GCA_034660395.1 Actinomycetota bacterium | reverse complement strand
GTAAAACTAAAAAGGAGTGAGAATGGAAAATTTTGACAAACTTAAAGAGGTTTTAGTAGACGTACTTGGTTCGAAGGAAGAAGATATTAAAGCTGAGAGTAAATTTGTTGATGACCTGGGTGCCGATTCACTTGACCTGGTCGAACTCATTATGGCATTTGAGGACAAATTCGGGGTAGAAATAAGCGATGAAGATGCCGAAAAAATTGTTACGGTTAAGGATGCGCTGGATTATATTGATTCTCATTCCAAGAAATAATAACGGTAAATTTAATAAGAAAATTTTATACCTTTATAAGGTGGCGGAATTCTTTTAATGAATCATAATGGAGAAGTTCTGGAGAGAAGAGTTAAAAGCTGGCTTGAAGGTCTTGAAATAAATGCTGATAACTTAAAAGTTTATATAAAAAGTTTAACCCATAGATCTTATGCTCATCAGGAAGACATGCATTCCAGGGGTAACGAGCAGCTTGAATTTCTGGGTGATAGTGTTCTTTCTTTTATAATTACATCTTACCTGTATGAAAAATACGGCAGTTTTCCGGAAGGAAAAATGGCAAGGGTAAGATCTGCTCTTGTTAGCAGAAAGACTTTATTAGAAGTTGCCAGAGAGATTAAAATAGATAAGCAGATACTTTTAAGCGATAATGAAGAATCATGCAGGGGAAGGAAAAAGGCTTCAATACTGGCTGACAGTCTGGAAGCATTAATTGGCGCTATTTATATTGATAAGGGGATTGAATATACCCTTAACTGGGTTCTTGGCAGATTTAAAGAAAAGATTGACAGATGTATTAAAACTCCCGGAATAATGGATTATAAAACTTATCTCCAGGAGACTGTTCAGGCTGATTATTTAAAGCTGGTAAAATATAAGCTGGTTAAATCCGAGGGCCCTGACCATAATAAGAAATTTTATTCGGTGGTTACCATCGATGATAAGGCAGCCGGCAGCGGGGAAGGCAGGAGCAAGAAAAGTTCCGAGCAGGATGCGGCAAGGGATACATTAAATAAGTTGTATAATTTAAATTTATAATATTTACACCGGAAGATAAATTTGTATTTAAAAAACGTAACTCTTAAAGGTTTTAAATCTTTTAAAGACAAAAACCGGTTGTTTTTTGAACCTGGAGTCAGTGTGGTCGTGGGGCCAAACGGCAGCGGCAAGAGCAATATAGCAGATGCCATATCATGGGTTCTTGGGGAGCAGAGCCCTAAGACACTGAGGGGCAATTCAATGGCGGATGTTATTTTCAGAAGTAAGAAAGAGGAGATGGGCATTGCCGAGGTATCTCTTTTATTTGATAATTCAAATAGGGTATTTGATACGGAGTTCAGGGATGTCAAATTCACCCGTAGGGTTTATTCAAAAGGCGGAAGCGAATATTATATAAACTCGTCCCCCTGCAGGCTGGCAGACATACAGGACCTGACAGCCGAAAGCGGTATCGGCAAAGGTCTTAATGTAATCATAAACCAGGGACAGGTTAATGAAATCGCGGTTCTCAAGCCGGAAGAGAGGAAAGAAATAATAGATGAGGTGCTTGGCATATCCGGGCACAAAAGCAGGAGGGATAAGTCTCTGGTAAAGCTCCAAAAAGTTAAAGATGATATTAACAGGATAGATGATTTAATGGAAGAAATAAAAAGGACTATGGACCCCCTTGAAGTTGAAGCGAAGAGAGCCAGGAGGTACTCGGAACTCTTTAATTTATTAAAGAATGAGGAAGTCTCCCTTTTTATTGCAAATCTTAATAGGCTGAATGAAAGATGGGATAAGGAAAATGAATCTTATAAAAAAAATAGGGATAAGTTAGAGGGGATAAAGAAAAAGATATCATTTATAGAAAAAGAGAAGAGAGAGCTTCGGGAGTATACAGTAGACGAGCGAAATGATTATGAAATGTGGAAGAATAGAATTGAGCTTTTTAATGATGAAATTAATAATTTAAAAAATCTTGCTGCTCTAAGCAGAGGCAAGAAAAACGTATTTAAGACATTATGGAATATGTTTGATATTGAGGTGAACCGTTATGCCGGAAGTAAAAATGCAGCCGGCAGCTTGTCCGCAGGGAATACAGGTAAAGGTCTTGCTCAGTCTATTGAAAAAGTTTCGGAAAGACTGGACAAAGTTACAGGCCTCCTGCAGGAACTTATGGATAACTTAAAGAAAATGATAAAGGATAATAAGACTTTTATTTATACCGAAGGTAAAATCAAATCGATTATGGGAGAAATAGAAAAGCTTAACGGCATAGTTGAAAATGAAATACGGTATAGCAATAAAAAAATAAGCGGTAAACCAAAGCAAAATAATAATAAGGATACTGGAGATATTAATAAAGAAATTGAAAGAATAAGGAGCCTTAAAAATATATGTAGCATTAATCTTAGAAGGTCAGAAAAAATTTATTCAATTTTGAAAGATTACCTGTCAGTTTCAGAAAGTTTTAAAAAGAAGCTTTACCCGGAGTTTAAAAAAAGAAACGCTTTGATTTCGAAAAATAGTGAGAAAATAAACAATCTCGAAAAGGAAATAAATGATTTAAATTTACAGAAATCAAATCTGGAAAATAGTTTGAACAATAGTGATTTGAAGAAAGAGCAGGTAAGGGAAAGGGTAAAAATTATAACTGAAAATATTGTAGATAACTACAATATATCAACAGAATATGCATTAAGAAGCTACAGCCCGAGCCCGGATATAAAGAAGGCAGAAATAAAAGTCAGGAAATTAAAAAGTGAAATAAGAAGTTACGGTAATGTAAATCCCAATGCGGCAATAGAATACGGAAGAATTAAAAAAAGATTTGACTTCCTGGCCGGACAGAGAATTGACCTGATAGAGAGTAAAAAAGACCTTGAAGAGCTGATAAAGGATATAAACAGAAGAATTACAGATTATTTTTATGATAAATTTGAAGAAATAAAGAAGTGCTTTAGAGATTATTTCAAAATATTATTTCCCCTTGGCGAAGGAGAGATACAGATTGAAAAGAGAAGAAGCGGCCAGGCTAAAAATGGGGATGAAATAGGAGTAGACTTAAAAGCGGATATAGGCAACAGTAAGTTTGTCAATCTCTCGCTTCTATCGGGAGGCGAAAAATCTCTTGTTTCAATGGTTTTCCTTTTTTCAATTTACTCAATAAATCCTTCTCCCTTTTATGTTTTTGACGAGGTGGATGCTGCCCTTGATGATGTAAATATTGCAAGGTTTTTAACCCTGGTAAAAAAATTTTCGGAGAAACAGCAGATAGTAATGATTACACATCAGAAAAAGACAATGGAAATAGCCGATACTATTTATGGAGTAACCATGCAGCCTGATGGAGTTTCCAGGATAGTTTCTGAAAAAATTAAAGGAAAGTATGCAGAAGTTAATTAAGAATATTAACTATATATGGAATAAGTTTAAAAGTGACAGGAAATTGTTCTGGGATGAACTTGAAGAGCAGATGGTATCAGGCGATGTAAGCATTAATACCGTGTCAGGGATTCTGGAGGAAGTTAAGAAGAAGTCTTACAGTGAGAATATAGATAATCCTGAAAAAATAAAATTATTGATAAAAAAACAGGTTATAGAAATTCTTAAGTCCGATGGAGATACCATGCTGAATATATCACCGGTCCTGCCTACGGTGTTTATGATAGTAGGTGTAAATGGCTCCGGCAAGACTACCTCAGCTGC
Organism: Actinomycetota bacterium; assembly: GCA_034660395.1. GTDB lineage: Bacteria > Actinomycetota > Humimicrobiia > Humimicrobiales > Humimicrobiaceae > JAQVEM01. The sequence goes on along the minus strand of JAYEJA010000114.1, from coordinate 6,228 downwards.
AAAACTTGCCAATCTATTTAAAAATACGGGCAAAAAGGTTTTATTATCGGCTGCTGACACCTACAGGGCTGCTGCTGCCGAGCAGCTGCAGCATTATGCAGATAAATTAGAGCTGGACATGGTATGCCATCAGAAATATTCTGACCCCGGAGCGGTGGTGTATGACAGCATAGAGAAGGCAAAAGCGAAGGGTATCGACCTGGTTATAATTGATACGGCCGGAAGGATGCAGACTTCTCATAACCTGATGGAGGAGCTGGGTAAGATAAAAAAGGTAGCAGCAGGAAAAATTAAACGTGATGTTGATGAGATATTGCTGGTTGTGGATTCGACAACCGGCCAGAATGCAAAAAATCAGGCGGAAATATTTAATAACTCCCTAAACTTAACAGGCATAATACTAACCAAGACTGACAGTACTTCAAAGGGAGGAATAATACTTACTATAAAAAATGATTTGAATATACCGGTTAAAATGTTTACAGATGGTGAAAAAATAAGCAATATATGTTATTTTAACTCTGAAAAATTTACAGATTCATTGTTTTTTTAATAAAAATTAATAATAGAAGGTCTTTTTTAATGTTTGAAGCACTTACAGATAAATTTGAAAATCTGTTTTATAAAATCAGGAACAGGGGCAAGTTAAGCCCGGGTGATATGGATGCTGCCTTAAGGGAGATTAAACTGACACTGCTGGAAGCCGATGTTAATTTTAAAGTGGTCAGGGAATTTTTAGAAAATGTTAGAGAAAAAGCTACAGGGGAGAAGGTACTGGAAAGCTTAACTGCGTATCAGCAGATAGTTAAAATAGTTAACGAAGAAGTAATAAAAATGCTCGGCTCAAGCAGCGGGAATATCAGTTTTGTCCCGGGGGGTCCTACCATAATAATGATGGTAGGATTGCAGGGGTCAGGGAAAACTTCTTCTGTTATAAAGCTTGCTAATTTTATAAAAGCAGGACTCAAGAAAAAAGTATCTATCGTGGCGGCGGATGTTTACAGGCCGGCAGCGGTACAGCAGCTTGAGGATATGGCAAAAAATATAGATGTGGGGGTTTTTTCGAAGAATGATTCCCGCCCCGTGCCGTTAATTGAAGAAGGGATTGAGTTATTAAAAAAAGCGGGCAGCGATGTGATTATAATTGATACTGCGGGAAGGCTGCAGGTCAATGAGGAAATGATGAATGAAATTGCAGATATAAAAAGGAAAATAAAACCACACAGCATATACCTGGTACTTGATGCAATGACTGGCCAGGAGGCCGTAAATATCGCATACGGGTTTAATAAGAGGGTTGATTATGATGGAATAATCTTAACCAAGCTGGATAGCGATACCAGGGGAGGAGCTGCATTATCGGTATATTATATGGTTAAAAAACAGATAAAATTCATATCAAGCGGGGAAGGGATTGAAGATTTCGATATATTCCATCCGGACAGGATAGCTTCAAGAATACTGGGAATGGGTGATATCGTTACCCTGGCTGAAAAGGCGGAGAAGGCAGTCAGTGAGAAAGAGGCAAAAAAGATTGAGGAGAAAATTTATAAAAACGAGTTGAATTTCGAAGATTTTATAAGCCAGTTAAAAAGCATAAAAAAAATTGGTTCGGTGGATAAATTGTTTTCAATGATGCCCTCCATTGCAGGTAAGAATAAAATATTTAAAAAAGCAAATCTGGATGACCGTTATCTCGGCAGGATAGAAGCTATAATTAATTCAATGACCGTTGGGGAAAGAAGAAAACCCCATATAATAAACGGCAGCAGGAAAAAGAGGATAGCAAGAGGTTGCGGATGTTCTATTACGGAGATTAACAGGTTACTGAAGCAATTTGATAAGACAAAACAGATGCTCAGGCGTTTTTCCGGTATGAAAGGGAAAAAAGAAATAAACCTTAGCGATTTTTAAATAAAAAATATTTTGCAAGTTTTATAGAAAAATATATAATTATGGAACATAAAGCTATATATAAGTGTTTGGAGGTTTTGTATTGAGTGTAAAGATAAGGTTGACCAGAGTGGGTGCCAGGAAACAGCCCTGTTATAGAATTGTGGTTGCAGATTCAAGGTCGCCCAGAGATGGAAAGTTTATAGAAAAGATAGGAATGTATGATCCTAAAAGTGATCCGTCAAAGATAGAAGTAGATAAAAATAAAGCTCTTGACTGGATAAAGAAGGGTGCCAGACCTACAGGAACGGTTCAAAAACTTTTTGATAAAATTGATTTAAAGAAGTAGTTATTACAATTTAAACTGGAGGTAAATAGTGAAAGAACTACTAGAGTACATGGTAAAAGAGCTGGTTGACAGCCCGGATAATGTTGAAATTATGGAAGAGGAGGAAGATGACAAAACAGTGATTTTCAAGCTAGAAGTAGCTGAGGATGATCTGGGGAAAGTAATTGGCAAAAAAGGAAGGACCGCGAATGCTCTTAGGGTTATAATGAGAGCTGCATCCGCTAAGAGGGGCAAATCTTCTATTGTAAAAATCATGGATTGATTTTTTATATAAAAAATACGATACAGGTTGTTTTTAAGAAAAAAACTGTTAAATATCGGAATTAGTTGTGGATTCAAGATTAATTGGGATAATTGGTAAGTCACACGGAGTAAAGGGAGAAGTGATTATAAAATTACTTACTGATTATCCCAATACTATTAAAAAGGGAATGCCTCTTTTTTTAGATGAAAGTTGTACTGAAAAAATAGAAGTTGAAAATATAAAATGCCTTAAATCAAAAGGCGGCAAAGATTTATTTTTAGTTAAACTAAGGGGTATAAATAAAAGAGAATCTGCAGAAGAATTAAGAGGAAGGCATGTTTTCAGGAGTGGGACTGATACGCCTGCGCTAAAGAAAAATCAGTACTGGATAGATGATATAATAGGCTGCAGGGTTTTTACGGCAGACGGTACTTTTATCGGAACAGTTTTAAATGTTGAAAAGTTTATTTCCAATGATAACCTGGCGGTAAAATTAGAAAATGACCGTCTGGATATTAAGGGAGTCAAGGATAAGGTTTTTTATATCCCGGTTATTAAAGACTATATTGAGGTTATAGATCTTGATGATAGAAAGGTAGTGTTAAAAAGGATACCGGAATATATCTAAAGTTTTAAAATTATTATTTTCTATTATTTATAAAAAATGCTGGTAATAGACGTTATAACTATTTTCCCTGAAATTTTTAAAAATATTGCTGAATATGGAATTATAAAAGAAGCTTTCAGAAAGAATATATGCCGGCTTAATGTATATAACTTAAGAAATTTTTCGGATTATAAGCATGGAAGGGTTGATGGCAGGCCTTACGGAGGAGGTCCGGGCATGGTTTTAATGCCGGAGCCGATAGAAAATGCCGTAAATTTTATTAAAAGGAAAAATAAAATAAGTAAAAAGAAAAGGCAGAAAGTCATACTTCTATCAGCTTCAGGTGGAAGACTTACCCAGGGGAAATTAAACATTTTATCAAAGCTTGAAAATATAATACTAATCTGTGGAAGATATGAAGGAATAGATCAGAGAGTAACTGATTTGCTTGTAGATGAAGAAATTTCCATTGGGGATTATGTTCTAAGCGGAGGAGAAATTCCGGCAATGGTAATGATAGACGGAATGGTAAGACTGCTTCCCGGGGTGGTTGGAAGGGAAGAATCACTGGAAATGGAGTCTTTTAACGAGGGGCTTCTTGATTATCCCCAGTACACAAGACCTAGAGTCTTTAGGGGTGAAGCCGTTCCGGAGGTTTTATTGAGCGGCGACCATAAAAGTATAAAAAAATGGAGGAAGAGAAAGTCTGAAGAAATAACTTCAGAAAAGAGGCCGGATTTATTTGACAAAGAGAGCTAAATTAATTATATTTGTTTGGTTTTATTGATATTAAAAAGGATTGGCTGGGCAGTAAAGTGAATAAACTGGATAAAATAGAGAGTAAATATTTGAAGTCGGATGTTCCTGAATTTAAAACCGGTGACAGGGTAAAGGTTAAGATAAGAATCAGTGAAGAGAATAAGGACAGGGTTCAGGTTTTAGAAGGGGTAGTATTAAAAGTGAGAGGCGCCGGAATAAATAAGGCATTTACAGTAAGGAAGATTTCTTTTAATGGTGTTGGAGTAGAAAGAACCTTTCTTGTAAACTCACCGGTAATACAGTCTATCGAAAAAACCGGAGAAGGTATAGTAAGAAGGGCGAGGTTATTCTATCTTAGAAATAAAATAGGTAAAAAGTCGAAAGTTAAATTTAAATAAATAATAAACACTTACCGCAGGTATCAATGCCTTTGGAAAATAAATCAGCCGGCACGGACGGAAAAAAGAAAATTTTTAAAGAATTTTTTATTTATGCCCTCGTTGTGTTAGCTGCAGTAGTATCAGCTACTTTAATAAGAGTCTTTGTAATTGAACCGTTTATCGTCCCCACTCCTTCAATGGAACCAAGTCTGCGTGTCGGAGATAAGGTCCTGGTTAATAAACTTTCATATAAATTTACATCTGTTCAGAGGGGGGATATTATTGCTTTTCATTCACTTATTGAAGAAAAAGAACTGGTAAAGAGAGTTATTGCAGCCCCCGGTGATGAAATAACTCTAACAAGCGAAGGTGAAATTTATATAAACGGCGAGAAAATAAATGAAGAATACCTTCCTGCAGGACAGGATTTTTCTTATATAAACCAGACTGTGGATATTGAGGATGATGAAGTTTTTGTTATGGGCGATAACAGAAAAAACAGCCTGGACAGCAGATTTTTTGGGGCAATCCCCCAAAAGGATATATTTGGTAAATTTATCGTAATTTACTGGCCGCCATCCCGGTGGTAACCGGTTTTTAACAGAATGAATTTTAATGAGACAAAAAGACTTCTAAATCTATGCAGATATGAGAATGTCCTCTGCCTTGACGGCTATGAGGTTATTGCAGGGGTTGATGAAGCGGGGAGGGGTTCACTTGCAGGTCCTCTTGTTGCCGCAGCTGTAATAATGAATAAGCAAAAGATGATGATAGAAAATATAGATGATTCCAAGAAGTTAAATAAGGCAAAAAGAGAACATATATTTAGAAAAATAATTAAAAATTGTATTTGTTGGTCTGTAGCAAGAATATCTCCAGGTGAAATTGATAGGATATCTATAACCAGGGCAAATGTTTTTGTGTTTAAAAAAGCTGTAGGCGGTTTAAGAGTAAAACCGGATATCGTACTTGCAGATTTTGTAAATGGAAAACTGGGAGAAGGATACATTCCTGTTGTAAGAGGAGACCAGCTTAGTGTTTCCATTGCTGCAGCATCAATAATAGCAAAGGTTATAAGGGATAAGATAATGATAAAGCTTTCAAAATATTATCCCGAATATGGGCTGGAGAGTAATAAAGGTTACGGGACCAGGCAGCATCTTTTGTCTTTAGAAAAGTATGGACCTTCAGTGATCCACAGGGCATCTTTCAGGGGTGTTTTAAGTTAGCAGAGACAATAGAAAATTTACAGGAATCGCAGGAGAAATTATTGCCCGAAAATACCTGGAAGTTAGAGGATATACTATACTGGAGAAAAATTACAGGAATAGATATGGTGAAATAGATTTAATAGCCAGGAGACAGAGAGATTTGATATTCCTGGAGGTTAAAACCAGGACCGGCCTGGAATACGGTGACCCCCTTGAGGCTATAAACAGGTTGAAGATTCCAAGGATAAGGAAATCAGCAAAATTTTTTATGGCAGATAAGCGCCTGATGTCTTTAAATCCTCATTTTAATGTTGTTTCTATAGTTATAGATGGAAGAGTAATAAATAAATTATCAAAGGAAGGCGCGCTTTTCAGGGATGCATCCCTGGCCATGATGCTTGAAGGTAATAAAAATATAAAGATTGAACATGTAGAGAATGCTTTTTAGTAAGGAAGTGAATATCCTCTAACATTGACGTAATTAAAATACAAAATTATAATATATTAAAAAGGAAAATTAATTAAATTGTATAAATAAATGTAATAAAAATATTTTAGTGAGTTTTATGCGGTTTTTTTAAATAAGATTGGAATTATTTTTTGTCATATAAATTAAAAAAATGGTTAAAAATAAATGGGTAAAAATAAAGATTTAAAAAAAGATAAAAATAAGAATAAAATGCCCGGCGGTAAAATACAGAAGGAAATAGAAGAACTGGAGCTGATAAACTCTGTAAATATTGCCATTAATCGTGGAGATAGTCTAAAGGACATACTTCGGCTTA
>JAYEJA010000113.1:0-1960 GCA_034660395.1 Actinomycetota bacterium | reverse complement strand
CATAGCCAAAAAACAGGGATGAAAAAATTATATAAAAAAGATGCTCCAAACCATTTATGGAAATTTGGATACGTAACCTTTCCAGTTTATGATAAAACCGACAGTAAAAAACTTAAAGAGCTATTTGGCTCTACTCCTTCCTTAAATCTGGATAATAATAATTTGTTAAAATGTCATCTTCTATACTTTGTATATGAATCAACCCCAACAACAGCAAGTATAACAAACCCTCTTATAACATGCTGCATAGATGTATGAACTCCCAGTAAATTAAATGCATTACCAATAACAGTTAAAAGAAGCACACCAATTACAGTCCCCACAACACTACCTTTACCACCAGAGACGCTTGTTCCTCCTATAACAGTAGCTGCTATCGCATCAAGATCATAGCCAGCTCCCGCAAGAGGTGAAACAGAATTCAATCTTGAAGCATAAACAACTCCACCCATTGCTGCCATCAAACCGCCTATTACAAAAGCCATTATAATATAAAAATCCACAGATACGCCCGATAGTCTGGCTGCTTCCTGACTGCTTCCTACTGCTAATGTATATCTTCCCATTTTTGTTTTACTTAAAATAAACTGCCAGAAAATAATCATAATAAACCATATAATAATAGGAAAAGGAATAAAACCAATATATCCTGACCCCAAAAATTTAAAACCTTCTACTTTTCCTACTATTGGATATCCTTGCGTATATAAATATGTCAACCCTCTTACTATTGTCGTTGTAGCCACCGTTACGATTATTCCTACAATTTTAACTTTAGCTGTAAAAAACCCATTTACAAGCCCTATTAACGCTCCCACCGACAAAGCTATTACCACAGCAATAGGCCATGCTACATAATCTTGAAAACCTAGAGCCATTGCTGCAGTAAGAGCTAATATTGAACTAATAGATATATCAAAATTTCCGCCTATTATCACATAAGTTGTTCCTATAGCCATTAATCCAACAATAGTACTCTGTCTCAATATATTTAAAATATTTGTCTGAGTAAAAAAACCTCTTGTGGTTATCGAAATTATTAAAGTGACGAATAAAAATGCAATTAATATTCCATACTTTCTTATGGGGATTTTTTTTATCTTATTAATGACAATTTCAGTTGAAAGTTTTTTCTTATTTTCCATTTATTTCCTTTCCTCACAATATTGTCTCCATTATTTATTTTTCATTGTAATCTTTTATTAATGAATTTTAAATTCGACTCAGGAATATCCAATAAATTCCATGACACTATAAATCCTTTTACTTTCTTATTTATTTTATCAATATAACTATTGAGTATTGTTTTGTTAATAATACAAACACCTGGCATTCTCATTGCTTCAAAGCCGGGGTAGATATCTACTCTTTCTGACAGACCTAATTTTTCAATTTTATCTAACTCAACTGATACGAATTCTTCTGCAATTCCTTTTTCTGTTAAACTCCGTAAACTTTTCGGGAGTTCTACCCCCATAATATTTTCAAAAAATTCTAATATGCTCTTTTCCTTCAATTTATAATTTAGGGCTTTAAAAGCTCTCGATAGACATAAGATTTCCAAAGGTATACCCGCAGGACCATAAGTATGACAATACATCATGGGTTTTATCCAGTCAAAGCATTCCTGTAGCAGATTATAATCCTGAAATACAACTGGTGACATAGAATAGGTATATAAATCACCACCAACAATCATTGATTTACTTCTTGCATAATCTGAGAACATCTTTACAGTATTATATATGCTGAAACTTTTAAAATCTACAAATTTTTCAATACCAGATAATTTCCAGATATATTTAAAATCATACCAATTCTTAATATCTCTATCTGTTATTTCTTTAAAATTATCTAAAAAATCTCTTATTTTTATTTTATATTTTTTTAATGAGAGGCCATATCTATTATAAAACTTTTCTGCACAATATTTACAGAAACATGAAAATATTGATTCTAT
>JAYEJA010000112.1:0-2001 GCA_034660395.1 Actinomycetota bacterium | reverse complement strand
ACCGGCCTTCATGATACTGTTTACCTGTCCTATCATTACTTAAGCCACTGGGTTTTTGCACAGTTTTCTAAACTTCTTGAGGTCAATACATTGAAATTTTATGAAATCGGATATCCTGTTATATTTCTGCCATTATTTTTCAAGCTTTTTTTGCTTGCGATTAAGAAATTAAGTTGCAGGACAGGCAGCTTTGTTAGGAGCTGGTTATTCTGGTTACTAATGATTGTAATTTTTACCGGCCTTTTTCCAAAATTTATATTGGAAAGATTTTTCATATCCAATTTTATAATAGTTTCAGAATCCTATAATCTGTCTATCATAATAGCTCTGTTCGTTTTCCTTATGATAGCTTTCTTTAAAAGCAGAGACTCTGAAGGAAGAATATTTTTATATTCAAGATATTCTTTTTTCATTATACTTTTACCTTTGATGATATTTCTAATGGGCATGACCAAATCCTCTACGATGGTTATTTTTGTCATCATATTATTCTACCTTTTTATAAGGTACGAATGTTATAAGGAGGTAATTTATAATATAAGTGCTGTCTTAATTCTAGCTGTTACATTTTTATCGCTAAAAATTACAACTCAGACAGGAATTAATACCTCGGAATTTGAACTTTTTCATTTCTTTAATGTGGTAATCCAGAAGAGAAATGAATCTTTAATCTGGCCGGTAACATTGATATTTTTTATTATTCTTTATTTCTTCTGGTCTATCATGTTTATTGCTCTTGAAAAAATGAATTTAAAAATTAACGGCAGCGGCAGCTTAATTGAAAATTTTAAGAAAAAGCGGACGGTAAAAATGGAAGTTGTTATGCTTTTGTGCGCTGCCGGGATAATACCGGGCCTTTTTCTTAAGATTGCAGGCGGGAGCGCAAATTATTTTTCTGAACTGCAGAAATGGGTATCTATAATTCTTATACTGGCAATGGCTGCATCGGGCAGTTTTATTAAGATTGACATGAGGAGAATAACCAGGAATTTAACGAAATTTTTGGTTATCCTTTTAATAATAATTTTATTATCAGCTATTATCTATAACTGTTATATAGAGTTTAAATCCTTTTATGATGATTATAGCCGAAATAAAGAAGAGTATAGTAATATAATTAATGGTGGTATTGGAGATGAACTGACCTTATACAGGGCAGAACTGCTGGAAGCGCTTATGGAGCTGGACGAGCTTACCATATCCCAAAAAAGTGATTCCCTCATATATATACCTGTTGATAACGAGATGTTCTGGAGTTTAAAGATGTATCCAAAAAGCCTTTCAGTACCTCTTCTGGTTCCTGCGGTAAGCGGGATAGCAATGATTTACGGGCTGCCGGATGAAGGTTTGATATATACAAAGAGCTTTGGCTACAGTCTTTACAGGACAACAAGTAAGGAAGTAATGGATAAGAGTGTAGAAGAGCTTTATTTTGAGATTAAACGGAAGGGATATAAAAATTTAATTTTGCTTGATTATGATAATAGAGAATTTTCTGTGGATTTTATAAGCGAAAGCAATATTGAGGAGTATGAGAGTTATATTTACGGACTTTTCAGGAGATTATCACGGTACTGCTCGGGGGAAGATATTGGGTTTGAAACGATTTATGGAGTTGTGGAGAGCTTAAAAAGTAATCAAATACCGGTAGCGGATATAGTTCCGGAAATAATTCTTGATGAAAAATCACTGGTAAGTTCACTGGATGATAGGAAATTTATAGAATCATTATATTTAATCCTTCTGGATAGAGAAGCTGATGAAAATGGCCTGAAACACTGGCTTTCAGAAATTGAAAGCGGCAGGAACCGCAGAGATATAATAGACTGTTTTATTGAATCAAATGAGTTTGAGAAAAAAATAGGTGATATTGATTAGTATAATAGTTATATCCGCAATTACTACGCTTTGTTATAATGACCGCAGGTTTTTACCACGCCATCATTAAAACTGGTTACAGGGCTGTAGCCTAAATCTTTTCGTATTTTATTCAGTGAAGCC
>JAYEJA010000111.1:0-2013 GCA_034660395.1 Actinomycetota bacterium | reverse complement strand
CAGTTCCATTTTAAGTTCTCTTGAATACTTTCTTCTATTGTTCCCCATGCCTATTTCCTTTCTCTCTTCCTGCTCCCTATTCTAATGAGTCTTAAGTCTTAAGAAAGTGTCCAGTTTATGGGGTTCACTTCACTTTCCCACCATGAATGGTATAACGGAAGCGGATATCCCAGGGGAATAAAAGGGGAGGAAATTCCTGTGCTTCCAAGGATATAATTTATTATTAATTCCTATGAAGTTATGATCAGTGACAGGCCGTACCGTAAAAAAATGACCAAAAAGCAGGCCATAGAAGAGGTTAAAAGATACAGCGGAAAGCAGTTTGACCCTAAAATAGCTAAACTTTTTATAGAGATGCTAAAAGGGGAGAAAGAAGAATCTGTAGATTCTAAATAATATATAAAAAACTAAGCAGGTTCTATAATAAAATCCTCAAGATCTGAAACAGGAACTGATACATATATGGTTTATAATAAATCCGATTGTTTGACTTTATTATAAAAATTATTTTCTTAGGGTATTCTTTTTTATAAATTCTATCACATCAGCTGGTTTGGGATGATTACCTAGCGGATTTATAAGATAAGCTCCAGCAACGGAATGACCCAAAAGAATCTGCTTTTCAATACTAAGACCGGCAAGTATACCTGAAATAAAACCTGAATTCCATGTATCTCCGCTGCCGGTTGCTCTTAACGGTTCTATATTAAAAGATGGAATCCTGTATTCTTTAAGATCTTCTATTGCCATTGCAAAATAAGGGGTATGCATACAAAGTTTGGAATTTATTTTTTTGGTTAGAAGCCTTAGAGCTTCTGGAGCTAGCTTCATTACGTCTTCATTTTTTCTTCTTTCACTAAACTCTTTATCATAATAAGAAGCCATACATAGGGCTTCGTTTTCGTTAAAGGCAAAAATGTCCACCAGACCTGATGCCAATAAATCATCTATTAATTCAGGTATGTTTTTTTCTCTTAATGAAAGATCACCTGTGTCAAGAAAGGTCAATGAACCATTGGTTTTAGCTATTTTAAATACTTCTTTTGCAAGCTCTGTCGCTCTTTGATTCTGGTTCCAATTTAATAATGAAACCAGAGAGTAACCACTTTTCAGTCTGATTGCTATCTCTTTAGGCAATTTTTCTGGACCGTATTGGCTCAGGCTACCCGGATCACTGAACATAACATTTACAAGGCGATTCTTATATTTAAACTCCATTGCTACGGTTGCTGACATTTCACCAGAATCTGAAATTAGAGATAAATCGACACCCAGCGGACCCAAGAAGTGTTCAATTAGTTTTTTACCTGTAGGATTGGTTTTGGTGACTAGAGTTACTTTTTGTCCTAAGGTTGCTAGAGCTGATGCAAGATTACCTGCATTACCTCCACGCAATATCGATTGTTTATTGAATGCGATATTGCCTCCTCCTCTGCTGACAATTTGTTTAATCTTATCTATTACTATTTCAAAATCGTCTTCAATTCTAACAAGATGATCTGTAAAAAAATCTGGCATTAACATTACTTTAAAAGAACCGATATTCTTTTTTAAAAGCATCATTAATTCTTCTAGATTTGTTGCCTGGTCTTCCATTGAGGTACTCCTTCAATAAATGTAAATAAAAAGCTTAGTTTTTGTATATTATTATATATGGTAATTTCTGTCAATTGCTAGAGTTGCTGTGTGTCAATACGTTAGTTTGATAGCATAACCAGAGGACAAATCCCCCAAATCCCCTTCTATATAAGGCTTTCAGGGGATTTTTTATTTAAAAATATTATCATAATATAGTAGCATTAAACGGCAATATGTGATATAACATAACTATTTAGAAACTATCGGTTTTAGGAGGTTACTTATGTATCTTAAGAAAAGCTACAATATGACCTGAACCCCTAAATTTAGACACATTAGTATCTTAACTCAGAATAGATTTTACAGGAATTTTTAATATCATTCATCAATTTATCCTCAAATTCTTCCGGAGGCATATAACCAATGGAAGAATGT
>JAYEJA010000110.1:0-2015 GCA_034660395.1 Actinomycetota bacterium | reverse complement strand
AAAGATTACATTCTTCTCTGGGGTATATGCCCCCGGAAGAATTTGAAGATAAATTTAATAAAAATAAGTCTCATCAGTTGGTTCTAGATTAGTTAAGTCCGTGTCCAACTTTTAGGGGTCATATCAAAGGGTTTATAATAATGTCTATTTTAAGCAATATTTTAAATATTCCGATAATATATATTATGTAAACTTATATATTTACAAATAAATTCATTTATTTTCACTTAATTTGAAGCCTACTCCCCACCTGTATTTATCTTTATATTTTTAATTTTTATTTTTTAAAAATAATATAAAAGAAAAAATAGGAATAATGAATAATAGAAAAGAATAATTATAATCTCTTTATCACCTTTGCGGGACATCCTGCGGCCATACAATTATCAGGGATTGAATTAAGAACGACGGAATTTGCTCCTATTGTTGAATTATTACCAATTTTGACAGGACCTGCAATAGTTACATTAGAATATATAATGACATTATCTCCAATAACGGGATAACCTGGTTCGCCATGGTGAAAAATGGAGTGCCCTACTCCACCGAGAACTGCATTTGAGAAAAGGCTTACATTATTGCCTATCTTTACTCCCCTTCCTACAATAACTCCTGCAGAATGCCATATCCTGCATCCGGAACCAATTTCAGCTCCCGGATCTAACTCGGCACCATTAAAAAAAATATTGATTCTGCATAAAATTTCGGCAAGAAGACATAATTTTATTCTATATAAAAGATGATAAAACCTATAAAATATAAGTGCCTGAACACCCGGTTTAACCAGTATTATCCTTATCACACCCCATATAGAGGGCTTTCCTTTCATTGTTCCGTATTTACTGAATAATCTTCTTGTATCACCTTTTAAACAACCGCCATATTTCCTTGTTTTTTTTACTTTTTTATTCTTCTTAATCATTAATTAACCATATTAACAATTAAACATTTAAAAAGCATGGAATTAAAATAATAAATTGAAAGCAACAAATAAAAAATAAACTTTTACAATTATCTAAAACACAATTTATAATTTTATATCCTGAATTTTAAAAAAGATTATTTATTTATATATTTGAACAGTAAGCTGTGATAATCTTTTTTATAAAACAATTTTACATTTATTTCCGGATATAATTCTCTTAATTTTTTAATTTTGTAATTTTTTTTGGTTACAAGCTTCTGGTTAAGAGTCGTAAGCTCTATATAGATATCCAGGTCATTAAGATAGAAATCAGGAGTAAAGCTTAAATCAGGATTACCTTCCTTGTCAACCTCAAGAACGAATGTCCTTGGTTCATATTCCCACCTTATCTTATAGAAATCCAGAATTTTGCTAAACTCCCTTTCGCTTTTATGTGCGAATTTTACGCTGCTCTTATCTTCTGTAACCTCTTTAAAACTTAATGCGCTTTTTCCCATAATTAAAATTAAACCCCCGGCGATATTATTTGCCTTTTTCTTTGTAAATAGGAATGTCTTCTATTATTTCTCCTCCCCTGTTTTTCCTGAATAAATATTTTTCTATGTCTCCACTCAAGTCTGAGTAAACCTTTCCAAGAGCAATGCCGAATACTCCCTGGCCGCTTCTCAAAGTATCTATTATTTCATTATCAGAATTACATGCATATACTGTATTTCCGTCGGATATCAAAGTCAGCTTAAACATACTGTCACTTCCCGCGATCCCATCATATTCATCAAGATATTTTTTCGTTTTTCTAAGTTTCTGCAGGCTTATTCCGGCCTCAAGCAGCTTCTTAATAACTTTTAATTTCATCAGGTCATTAAAACTATACAACCTCCTGCTTCCATATCCGCCTGCTTCATTTGCAGAAGGCTTGATGAAATCTGTCCTGTCATAATAGTCAAGCTGCTTGTATGTAATCCCTATTATTTTACATGCTTCACTTGAACTATATACTTTTTTTATTACATAATCTTCCATTTTATCTGCTTATCGCCTTAATTTTTAAAAGTTTACCCTGTTGCAATTTTAATTACATTCTTGTAAT
>JAYEJA010000109.1:0-42364 GCA_034660395.1 Actinomycetota bacterium | reverse complement strand
ATAAGCAGGTGGTATTTCTTTACGCTTCTTTCCCATTTAAAATTGACGGCGTGCCTGCCTGAATTCTGTCCCATCTCTTTCCTCAGTTCGGTATTATTTACAAGAATCTCCAGCTTTTCAAGAAACTGGTTTTTATCTTTTACTATGAAACCGGTCTTGCCGTTTATTGATACTTCCGGATGTGCTCCTATATCATAGCAGATAGTGGGTCTTTTAAAGTAGTGGGCTTCTGCGACCGGCAGGTCGAACCCTTCCCAGAGTGAACAGGTTGTATAAATGTCACAGGATTTGTAAATCAGAGGCATTATTTCTTCAGGAGCATTACCTATTGATAATATTCCCTGGTTTTTAAGCAGTTCTTCGTCGTTTCTTGAGCCGTACCCAACTGCAAGCAGTTTTACATTTTTATTTTTTTTATAAGCTTTATGATATATATCTATTAACTCTGACAGCCCTTTGTACGGCTGGTTGGTAAGGTTAAGCCGGCCTACGAATAACATTAATATGTCTTCCGGTCTTATCCCGAGATTTTTTCTAAAGCTTATAATTTCTTCCCTGGTGATGGAAGTTTTCCTGTAGTGATCGCATCCGTTGTATATAACAGTAGCTTTTTGTCTTAGATTTTTGGGAAGACAATTAAGAAGATAACGGGATACGGGTACGATTTTATCGGCTTTCCTGAAATATGAAATGTTCTGGCTGAATTTCATGTATTCATATCTTAATCTCCTCTTTAAGGGCAGTCCTCCTGCATATGGTATTCCATGCTCGACAACCAGTGAAGGCTTGTTTAGTTCCGGTATAAGGCTGTAAAAAGGAAATGACTGTATTATAAAAAGGTCAATATCCTTACTGTTAAGATATGGAATTAATTTTCTTATTCTTTTTTCATAGACCAGGGGGTTGATGTGAGGTTTGAAATAATGGAGTTTTTCAATATTATAAGATTTGCGGTTGGTAAAAGTTTCATCAAAGTAATTGCAATATACCCTGCAGGTGTATCCTATTTCTGCCAGGCCGTCGGCAAGTCTGTCAACTACAAGGTCCACTCCATGGCCTTTAATCATCCTGTCAGTTATGAAGGCAATGTTTATATGTTTCACTTTATAAAAATTTATTTTTGTATTAAATCTTTAAAACAATAGATATTACAGGTTAAAATTATAATTTAAATTCTATCATTATGCCAATTATAAAGGAAAGTATCTATTAGGGTAAGAACTGATAGAAGCTGTCGGTACTGTTCTTTATAATATAAGTTAATAACAGTATAATTTAATTATTTAGAAGTTTTAGTTATGGAGAAAAATAAACAAAAAACTACTTTACTGTTTCTCTTTATGATTTTAGTCATAGTAACTGCCATTGCCGGGTGTTCCTGTTCACTGTTAACAAAAAACAAATTGCCCGAAGAAGAAGAGATACAGAATTTAGATACAAATAATTATCAGGGTCTCAGGGTAGAAACAAGAAATTTAAATCTGAAGGATTTAGATGATTGTTATCCCAGAATCGTATGTTTTGGTGATTCTGTAACCTTTGGGTGGAATAAAGATTATGAGGATTCCTATCCTGATTTAGTAGAAGAGTTGCTGGCAGAAGATTACCCGGGAGTCAGGGTTATCAATAGCGGCATTGCCGGGGATACCATAGTGGATGCATATAACCGTATTGAGAGCGATGTTTTAATTTTTGAGCCCCATGTTGTTATAATTAATTCTGGATTAAATGACGGCAGAATTCAGAAGAAAAATGGAGAGGAAGATAGAGCTGGAAGCTCCAGGAATGGAAAAGGGATAGATGAAAATCAGGTTACAAATGTTGACCTTGAAACTTTTGAAATGTACTACAGCCTGATTTTGGAAAGGTTGAAATCGGCTGATATTAAAGTGATTCTAATGGGGATAAATTATGTTAAAATTTTACCCTCCGGTGAAGAAGATTCAGTTGCAGAAGAGCAGATAGAAATTTATAAAGAGTATAATGAGCTGGTGAGAGAAATATCAGTAAATAATGATATTGATTTTATAGATTTATGGGATATTTTTGATACGGGTGATGAAAAATCCAGCTACCTGCAGGATGATGGCATTCATCCGGATATAGAAGGCCTCAGGGTGATAGCTGAAAATGTATACAGCAGCATAAGTGAATATGATTTCTGATAAAACCGGCCGGGCTCCTGATGCGGCAGCGAAACAATAGATATTTTAGTAAAGCGGATTGTCTGTTATAATTTATCCTGATCTATTTAGCAATTTAACAGGTAAATTTTAGGAGATTAATTTTTATGAGAGATATTCTTACTTTCCCGGATGTTTCCGTGTCAATTGTTAATCTTAACGGAGAGGAATATTTAAAAGAGTGCATCGGCAGTCTTATGGAGCTTGAATATCCTGAGGGTAAGCTTGAAATTATACTGGTTGATAACGGCTCAACTGACAGATCCCTTGATCTGGTAAGACTTAATTACCCCGGTGTAAAGATAATAGAGAACAGCAGTAATATAGGTTTTGCTGCTGCCAATAACCAGGCGGCAGAGATTGCCGGAGGTGAGTATATAGCTTTTCTTAATAATGATACCAGGGTTGAGAAGAAATGGCTTATTGAATTATTAAGACCCATATATAAGGATAAAGAAGTAGTCGCCTCTGGCTCAAAGGTCCTTTCGGCGGATGGGAAAAAGATTGATTTTGTAGGCGGCATGATAAATTTTGAGGGCAAAGGGTTCCAGATAGATTATGGTAAAAAGACAAAAGAAATAAAAGATAAGGGTTACAGTTTTCTGCCATTTGTAAATGGCGGGGCAATGATGATAAATAAGAAAGTTTTTCTTGATGCAGGCGGTTTTGATGAAGACTTTTTTGCATATTATGAGGATGTTGACCTTGGCTGGCGGCTGTGGGTACTTGGATATAAGGTAATATTCTCTCCGGGGTCTGTGGTATATCATCACCATCACGGAACCTCCAGGGCGATAAGTGAGGATAAGCTGAGGTTCCTGAAGGAAAGGAATTCCCTTTATTCGGTTTTCAAGAATTATGATGATGAAAATCTGGCTAAAGCTTTTTCAGGAACGCTTTCCGGAGTTTTTAATAGAATTTTTACTGATGTAAAGTTTGATTATAAGAAATATTATGACCTTACCAGCCTGGTTTCCAAACAGGAAAAATCCGGGGGAGTGAATATATCGGAAGAGCCGTTAAGCTCTCTTATGGCTGTAAAAGATTTCTTTAACAACCTGCCCCGGCTGATGGAGAAAAGGAAGAAGATACAGGATAGCAGGAAGAGGGACGATAAGGCAGTTTTTTCTTATTTCAAAGGACAGTTTCTATCGGTTTCACCGGACCCTGATTACCAGAAAACACAGATGAACCTTTTAAAATCCCTTGGTATTTACGGGATATTTGAAAAAGATATAAAAAGAAAGCTTCTTATAGTGTCAAGTGAGGTAATCTCCGGAGAGATGGCCGGTCCGGCAATAAGGGTATGGAACTTTGCCATGGTGCTCTCCCAGTATATGGAAGTCATACTTGCAGTGCCGAATAAGACTGACCTGGCGGGGCAAAATTTCAGGATAGTTCAGTTTAAAGATGACGGGGACCTGCGGGAGCTTATTAAAGAGGTTGATATCATATTGAGCGGGGGGATGACTTTTGCAAAGTACAGGAGCATAAAGGATTCAGGTAAATACCTGATTATGGATATTTATGACCCCTATAACCTTGCTTCTCTTGCAGAATACAGTACCGAGCCAATAAAAAAGCGGCTTGAGATACATGAATTGATACATAATATTTTCAATGAACAGTTCTACTATGGCGATTTCTTTATCTGTGCCTCAGAAAGGCAGAGGGATTTCTGGCTGGGTATGCTGGCGGCGTTAAACCGGGTAAATCCCTATTCTTATAATCAGGACCCTACATTAAAAAAGATGATAGACGTAGTTCCGTTCGGCCTTCCTGCAGTAAAACCTATTCATAACAGGGATGTATTAAAAAATAAGGTAAGCGGAATAGACGGGAACGATTTTGTGATTATCTGGGGAGGGGGAATTTATAACTGGTTTGACCCCCTGACCCTTATTAAGGCAATGTCTGAAATAGCGGAGAGAAGAGACGATATAAAATTGTTCTTTATGGGTGTCAGGCACCCTAACCCTGAAGTAAGGGAACTTCAGCTTGTAAATGATACCATTAATCTTGCTAAAAAACTGGGCGTGTATGAAAAGAACGTCTTTTTTAATTTTGGGTGGGTAGATTACAATGACAGACAGAACTATCTGCTGGAAGCTGATGCGGGAATAATTACTCATCCCGAGCATATTGAAACAAGGTTCTCATACCGTACCAGGATACTGGATTACCTCTGGACGGGTCTGCCGGTAATCTCAACAAGGGGAGACTACCTGAGCGATATGGTTGAAAGGAGAGGGCTGGGTATAACCACTGCCGATGGAGATGTGCAGGGAGTTGTAAATGCCATTATAAAACTTGCCGACGATAAAAATTTTTATAATCAGTGTGTGGAAAACATAGGAAAAATAGCAGGGGGCTACAGCTGGGAAAAAGTATGCCGGCCTATTGTTGATTTTTGCAGGGATCCTGTAGTAAGTTCGCAAAAGTTTAAAAAAGGTTCGGGCAGAACAGGGGAAGTTGAAGGTAACAATAACTCTTATAAGAATTATACAAAAAGCAGGAGAAGTGCTTTTTATTTTCCTGGGAGATTCTTTCATCATCTTTTCCATAGCGGTCCCAGACAGACTGCAGGATATATATCTAATTACCTGAAACACAGATAAAAAAGATTTATAGAGACCATAAGTAATTAAAAAGAATTGTATATGTAGTATACAGAAAAAGAGTATGAACCTGGAGAACCGTAATAAAAAATCAAGTAAAAAAGGGCTGATACTGAGGATAATAAATATCACCGTAGTTGTGGGCGGCGGTATTTTTCTTCTTTTTTTCCTGTTAAGCGAGGTTACAATAGAAGATATAAAAAATGCTCTTCTGGGCATTTATAAGCCTTCCCTTATAATCGGTCTTATACTGATTTTCTCAATTGATTTTTTCAGGTCATACAGGGCAAAAATTTTAATCGGGCCGGGCAAAATCAGGATGGTTGACCTTTTTTTGGCTTCTCTTGTAAGAAACGGTTTTAATATGGTTCTGCCTGCAAGAACCGGTGAGCTGTCTTATATTTATGTACTTAAGAGAAAATTCAAACTGCCGGTAGAGATTGGTGCTTCAACGCTGATGATCGCGCTTGTTTTTGACCTTGTTATGGTTTTTTCATTGATTGTTATTTCAATAATTATTGTAGGTGTAAACAGATATGCTGTTTCTTCTACCAGTGTTATTTTAATTGCTGCGGGACTTCTTGTTTTATTTTTGCTGGTCCTGTTTTACCTGTCAAAATTTATAGGGTTTTTTATCTGGATCTATGATAGGACTCTGGCAAAATGCAGGATAGGCAAAGCAAGGGTTATGGAGTATCTGTATGAAAAATTGGTTGAGATAAACAAAAACATTGAATTAATTCGGAAGAGGGGAGTGTACTGGAAAGTTTATTTAATCACGGTGCCTGCACGGTTTTTAAAATTTACAGCTTATTATTTTTTAATTCACGCAGTGCTCCAGCCCATGGGCTATGGTTTCGGGGACCTTCCGTACTGGGTTATACTTCTGGCCACAGCAGCAGCTGAAATGTCAGCTGTTCTTCCCACACATTCACTTGCGGGTCTGGGTACATACCAGGGAGCGTTTGCCCTTGCATTTATATTGTTAGGTTTTAGCGAGAGAATTTCTATTCTGGTAGGATTCAGCTATCATATAATAAACCTGGTTTTTACCGTAGCATGGTCCCTTATAGCCATGCTTATAATAAGCTTGCCTTTTTATAGATTGAAAAGAGAAAGTGCTAACGGCAGTCAATAAAAGAAATTAAAAAAAATATTTCTTTTTTTTAAAACGATTATTTTTTAAAATGCTTGTAAGCATTAAAAGATCATAGTAGTAATATCCGGATGCATTATTTTAAAAAAACAAAGGTAATATGAGAGCAAGATTATTTTTTAAAAAGCTCGGGAACTTCATCGTTACAGAGGAAATTTTTGAAGATAAGAAATCATTGAGGTCTCTGTATAAATATTTTCTTGCCGGGCTTCTTATAAGGCTTATTCTTCTGCCGTTTTTTTATCAGAGGGATCTGCTTTCGACCTACCAGAGAGCTGCGGAGACTGTGTTTGCCGGTAACATGGGGGCAGATATCCAGCAAATGCTGACTAATATAATCCACTCTGCATATCTTTTTATTATAAAATCTATAGTGCCGGCGATAAATGAACTGGCCCCTATTTTACTGGAAAAGGACACCTGGATATCATGGCTCAGTTTTAACAGCAGCTACAATGTATTTACCGCACTGGCTCTCTTTAAGATACCTTATCTGATATTTGATATAGTCTGCATGTTTTTAATCATGAGACTCTCATTTGACGGTGAACCGGGAAACAAACTACGCGTATTTAAACTATGGGCGTTTAACCCGATTGTAATATTTGTGCTTTATATCTTTGCAAGGCATGATATTATCGGGATACTGGCCACCCTGGTAGCTCTGCTGCTGGCAAAAAAAGACAGGAAATACTGGGCTATTGCAGTGCTTTCATTCGGCATAGCCCTGCGGTTTTTCCCTATAATGATTCTTCCCATTCTGATACTGTATCTGGCGCGCACAAAAAAGGATTATGTCCTTTTATCTGCCATAGGCGTTTCCGGGCTGGCAGTGATGGAGCTGACCTCTCATTTTTACTTTGGAAGGAGCGTAATATTTTCACTGCTGAATACACAGCATTTTGATTATATCCTGTCATCAAAGCTGGAGTTAATAATTCATGACCGGATTTTTATTTTTGTAGTGGCATATATACTTATAATATTGAGTTTTATCCATATCAGGAAGAAAAGCTTTGATCTGCTTCTAAACTACGGGGCAATAATTTACCTGGCCTATGTGAGTCTGTGTTATTTCCACCCGCAGTACATGCTCTGGGTTGTCCCTTTTCTTGTAATTATATTTGTAAGAAGAAAGTCGCTGCTGTATTATCACTGGATTCAATTTGCGCTGCTTATGGTGATATTGATTTACTGGGGGGACCTTGTGACCAAGTTTGTTTTTGCCCCGATAGACCATAAGTTTTTTGTATACCTGACAAGCATTATTCCATTTATTGAACGTTTTTATAATGCCGCAAAGTTTGTAAATATTTTCAGAAGTATTTTTACAGGTGTATCGCTGTGGATGATATACCTGATTTATCAGGACAATAAGAAGCTTGCGGGGAATGAATCCATCGGTAACAGACCTGAGGAAAGTTGATAAAAAATGTTAAGAGGTAAAAAAGATTTTAAATTAGAAATTATTATAATTAGTTTCCTGACGGGGCTGATCCTTCTTATATTTACAGGGTGTTCGGGAATTTCTTACATTCCAGGAGCCAGTTTTGGCTATTTTATATGGGAGGAGGATGGCGGAATATCTGTAGAATGGAGCGCCGAACGCAAGGACGTGGCATTTGAGGGCACGATTTCAACGGATGGAGAGATAAGTTCATACAGGTTGAAAGAGTGGGAAGAAGACAGCGATGTAATCAACGCAGGAAAAGAAAAAATTAGTTTTTCTACCACACTTGGCAGCGAAGATTATTCTGATGGGTTCAGTTTTACACCGATAAACTATACATATCTGGAGTTTAACTTAAGAATAAACGGTGAACATGAGCTCTCAAGAATAAATCTTGGAGGTTTCCTTGAGAACCCGGAAGATAATGTATTCAGGGTGGGGGAAAACTACTTCATTGAAGTGGAAATGAAACCCTGGTATCAAAAACGGCCATTCCGGGAGTTTTTCCATAAGTTATTTTCCAATAAATACTTTACTTTTTTATACCTGTTCCTTATGGGAGTGGTTATAATAGAAATTTTAAGAGTGACAGTTATAGCCAGGAGAAAAAGAAAACTTATGTGGATTGGGATTTCATATACGGCATTATTTGTGATTGAGGCCTGTATTTATTTTATTTTAAGATTCCTGGTACGTTAAGGTCAGAACTTTTATTTTAAGGAGATTCAAAAATGACGAAAATTGCGCTTATCGGTGTAGAAGGACAGCTTGGAACGGATATCAATAGCTATTTTAAAAGGCAGGGGATGGAAATTGCGGGACTTGTTGGTCTGAAAGATATTGATGTCTGCAATCGTGAAATGAGCGAGAGCGTTTTAAAAAGGATTAATCCGGATATTATAATAAATACGGCCGCTTTTCATGAAGTCGACCTGTGTGAAGATGAATCATTATCTGCTTTCAAGGTTAATGTGATAGGTGTCAAAAATCTCTCATTTATATGCAGGGATTTAGGCATCCCTCTTGTGCATTTCAGCACTGATTATGTATTTGATGGGGAAAAGAATACTCCTTACGTGGAGAGTGACTGTGCCCGGCCGCTCAGCATGTATGGAATATCCAAACTGGCCGGTGAACAGTTGATACAGTATACCCTTGATAAATATTATATAGCAAGACTGAGCGGACTTTACGGCCAGAAAGGAAGTGTTGGTAAAAGGGGAACTAATTTTGTAGAGATGGTAATAAAAATGGCGGAGGGAAAAAAGGAAATCAGGGTGGTAAACGATCAGATACTTACTCCGACGAGTACCGTGGATGTTGCAGAAAAACTTTTTGAGTTAGTACAGACCGAAAAATATGGTATATATCATATGACCAATACCGGATTCTGTTCCTGGTATGAATTTACCGGTGAGGCGTTACGGCTTGTGAAGCTTGATACCGAAATAATACCCATCACGACAGATCAGTTCGGAGCAAAAGCAAAAAGGCCCCATTATTCGGTTCTGGATAATTTTAATCTGAGAAAAATTGGACTGGATGATTTAAGGAGCTGGAAAGAAGCTCTAGAGAATTATATTGCAGGCAGAGACTAATAACCGGTTTTCTTAAAAAACATAACCATTTTGTAATTAATAAAAAAGCCTTTTTTGTGTATAATTAGTAAAAATTCTTAAATTTTTTTCTGCATTGTAATTATAGGATATAAGGGTTAAAAGCAATGAATATTCTTGTAACCGGGGGAGCTGGTTTTATAGGTTCTCATCTATGCGAAAAACTAATAAATCTTGGGTTTAATGTAATCTGCGTTGATAATTTTAATAAATTTTATAGCACTGCCATAAAGGAAGATAATATTTCGAAAATTGCAGCTAACAGTAAATTCAAACTATTCCGGGCGGATATATGCGATCTGAATCAGATTGATGATGTTTTTTCAAGAAATAAGGTTGAACTTGTTATCCACCTGGCTGCAAGAGCAGGAGTGAGGCCGTCAATAAAAGACCCTCTTTTATATGAAAAGGTAAATGTTGCCGGTACGATTAATTTACTGGAATGCTGTAAAAAACATGATATTTTAAAACTCATTTTTGCTTCATCATCATCAGTTTACGGCGGGAACATGAAGATTCCTTTCTCTGAAAACGATAATGTGGACCGCCCCATATCTCCATATGCAGCTACCAAAAGAGCAGGTGAGCTAATCTGCCACACCTATTACAGTCTCTACGGTATATCTGCTTTTTGCTTCAGATTTTTTACGGTTTATGGGCCGCGACAGAGGCCCGAGATGGCCATACATAAATTTACACGCCAGATACTGGGCGGGAAGCAGGTTAAACTCTTTGGCAACGGCTCCTCTTCACGTGATTACACTTATATAGATGATGTAATTTCCGGCATAGTAAACAGTCTTGACATAGTAAAAGGTTTTGAAATTATAAATCTTGGCAATTCAAATTCGGTAAAGCTAATTAACCTGGTAAGCCTGA
This sequence comes from Actinomycetota bacterium, assembly GCA_034660395.1. Taxonomy (GTDB): domain Bacteria; phylum Actinomycetota; class Humimicrobiia; order Humimicrobiales; family Humimicrobiaceae; genus JAQVEM01. The sequence goes on along the minus strand of JAYEJA010000109.1, from coordinate 32,462 downwards.
TTGAAGATATTACCGGAAGGAAGGCAAATATAAAGTTTATAGAAAACCAGCCGGGTGATGTTTTTTTAACATATGCAGATATCAGAAAAGCGGGAAAAATGCTAAAATATTCCCCTGAAACTAATATAAAAGAAGGTTTAATTAAATTTATTGAGTGGTACAAAGAAAAAAAGAAAGAAAGATTATTTAATGAGTAACGAATCAGAGAATGCCGCATCCGGTATTGATTTATCGGTTGTAATTCCCATATATAATGAAAAAGAGAGTGTTTCAAAACTATATGAAAAACTCGAAAAGACTCTTTCAAAAATGAATGTAAACTATGAAGTGCTGCTTATAGACGATGGGAGCACAGATGGAACTTACGAAGAGCTAAAAAAAATTCACGGTAAAAATAAGTTATTCAAGATTATAAGGTTCAGGAGAAATTTCGGGCAGACTCCGGCAATGAGCGCCGGTTTTAGTTTTGCCGGAGGGGATGTAATAATAACCCTGGACGCTGACCTGCAGAATGACCCGCGGGATATACCGCTTCTGCTTGAAAAAATGAATGAAGGGCATGATATAGTAAGCGGCTGGCGCGTGAACAGAAAGGATAAGGCGGTTACAAGAAGGCTTCCCTCGGCAGTTGCGAATAAGATAATATCAAAACTTACCGGGGTCTATCTTCATGATTACGGGTGTACCCTCAAAGCTTACAGCAAAGAAGTAATAAATAATGTCGATCTGTACGGAGAAATGCACAGGTATATCCCGGCCATAGCAAGCTGGATGGGAGTAAAAGTTGCAGAGGTTCCCGTAAGGCATCACAGCAGAAAATATGGAAAGTCTAAATATGGAGTTTCCAGAACAATAAAGGTTATTCTTGACATAATAACAGTAAAATTTCTTTTAAGTTATTCCCAGAAGCCGATACAGGTATTCGGTCTTCTCGGTCTGTTCTCGTCTGTAGCCGGGTTTATTCTTACGGCTTATCTTATTGTAATGAGGATATTTTTCAATAAGGCACTCGGTGACAGGCCCCTTTTTATCCTGTCTATATTTATGATTTTTATAGGGATCCAGCTCATTACAATGGGGCTGCTTGCTGAAATGCTTATGCGCATGCATCATGAAGTCGGTAATAAAAAAACCTATGCAATAAGAGAAACATTTCTGGAATAAAGATGAATCAGTGATGAATAAATTAAGGCGGACTTTAAATCTTCTCAATGTCTACATAAATTACTGCTTTAAGAGGACAAGGTGCAATTATTTTCCAATCAGAATATGGGTAGAACTTTCCAGCAGGTGCAATCTGCAATGCCGATTCTGTGTAAACAAGAATCTACCGGACAGCAGCAAAGGCGATATGGATTTTAACCTGTACAGAAAGATAATTGATGAAGCAGCCGGCAGGGTCAATGATGTTAATTTGTTTCACAGAGGAGAGCCACTGCTTAATAAAAATATAGTTCCGATGATTGCATATGCAGATAAAAAGGGCGTTAGAACCAGATTACATTCCAATGCCACTCTTTTAAATGAGGAGCTTGATAGAGAAATAATACTTGCAGGCCTGGATTTGATTTCCTTTTCATTTGACGGATACACAAAAGAAGTATATGAAAAAAACAGGGCCGGTGCAGTTTTTGAGGATACTCTGGCAAAAATAGTTGAATTTCTTGAAGTCAAAAAAAAATTAAAATCAAAAAAACCCTATACAATTGTGCAGGTTATAAGGGATAAAGAGGAATTATACTCTGGCAAAACGCCGGAACAGGAGAAAGTTTTCCTGGAGAATTTTAAAAATCTACCTCTTGACAGGATAGTTACAAGAAAGCCGCATAACTGGGGAGGCCTTCTTAAAATAAACGGAATACATGATGAGGACAAAAAGGCCAGGCCAAAAAAATATACTTGCTGCACTTTTCCATGGTACTCGCTAACCATATTTTATGACGGGAAAGTATTTTTATGTCCCCAGGACTTTGAAGGGAAAATCTGCCTGGGTGATATCCGGAAAGAAAAGATAGAAGAAATCTTTAACGGGGAGATTATAAGGGATATAAGAAAAAGATTTAAATCAGGCAGGATTGAAGAAATGATTACATGCAGGAATTGTGATAGAATTATGAGAAAAACTTTTATGGGCGTTCCTCTGGAATATCTCGGGATTTTTCTGGAGGAACACTTAAGAGACTAAAGGAGTACTTATATGAAAGCTCTGGTTACCGGGGGTACCGGTTTTACCGGGAGCCACCTCGCAGGAAGACTAATAGAAAAAGGAGCAGATGTAAGAATTCTGGCCAGGCCCGGGAGCAATAGCGGTTTTTTGAAAGAGCTCGGTGCAGAAGTTGTAACCGGGGATATCTCTGATAAAGATGATGTGGAAAGAGCCGTAAAGGGGATGGATAAGGTATTTCATATAGCAGCTGCTTTCAGGGAGTCAAACCTTCCTGATAAAACTTACTGGGCAGTAAATTATGATGGGACAAAAAATATACTGGAAGCCTGCCTGAAATATGATATTTCAAGACTGGTGCACTGCAGCACCATAGGAGTGGTTAGCTCCGTTGGTGTTCCTTTTTCGAATGAAACGGTGCCGTACAGCCCCGGGGATGTTTATCAGGAAACCAAATGCGCGGCGGAAAAAGAGGTTTTAAAATATGCACGTGAAAAGAAGCTGCCTGCAGCGGTAATAAGGCCCTGTGCCATTTACGGACCCGGTGATATGAGACTGCTCAAAATATTTAGAATGATAGCAAAAAAGAAATTTATAATTTTGGGCAGCGGAAAAGCTTTATACCATATGGTATATATAGATGACCTGGTCTTGGGCTTTCTACTTGCCTCAGAGAAAGAAGAGGCAATAGGAGAGGTTTTTATTATCGGCGGAGAGAGATACACGACGTTAAATAAGCTATTCAGTATTGTTGTGGATGAGTTCAATGTCAGTTTCCCAAAAATCCACCTTCCCTATAAACCAATTGAGATTTTATCCGTCCTTGTTGAATATATTTATAAACCCTTGAAAAAAGAACCCCCCATCTACAGGAGGAGGGTGGCTTTTTACAAGAAGGACAGGGCTTTCGATATTTCGAAAGCAAAGAAATTTCTTGGCTACAGGCCTGAGGTTGATTTAAGGGAAGGTATCCATTTAACTGCAAAATGGTATATTGAAAATGGATATATTTAATAATTATTTAAATTTTTTCTAATTTATTATACAGGTATTTAAAAGGGGAGTTGATTGAAATAGAAAGATATGAAGATAAGATACAAAAAGAACTTTTTGGTAAAAAGAAGTCAAAAGTTGCCAAATATGTGGACCTGTTTGTTGGAAAGAAAGGTTTTTTGAGCCTGTTAAAATATGAGATAATAACGACACTGTTCCAGGATATGCGGGGTGCCATCGGCATCTTTTTTAGAAATCTGTTCTACCCTATTCTATTTAAAAAGGTGGGAAAGGGAGTGAGCTTTGGAAAATCAATAACCATAAGGCATCCCCATAAAATATCCATTGCTGATAATGTGGTAATAGACGATTACTGTGTTCTGGATGCCAAGGGTCTTAATAATAATGGCATTTCCATAAGCGAAAATGTTTTTATAGGCAGGGGCAGCATATTAAGCTGTAAAAACGGTGATATAATACTGGAAAAAAATGTAAATATTGGGTTTAACAGCGAAATATTCTCAGGAAGCAAAGTGGTTGTAGGTGAAAATACTCTGATTGCTGCATATGTTTATATTATCGGCGGAGGGCATGATTATTCCCGGGCAGATATTCCCATAGCAGAACAGGAAAAGCCTTCCCACGGCATTAATGTTGGAAAAAATTGCTGGCTGGGTGCAGGAGCAATGGTTTTTGATGGTGTATCCATAGGAGAAGATGCCATTATTGGTGCAGGAGCCGTAGTTTCAAAAGATATCCCGCCTTTTTCCATAGCTGCCGGAATGCCTGCAAGAGTTGCAAAGTCCAGAAAATAAATAAGTAATTAACTGTATTAGAATGAAAAATAAGATTATCTCTTTTTATAAAAAAAATAAAAAAGTAATACTGCTTATACTGAGAATTGTGATAAGCATTTCCCTTATTGCTTATTTAGTAAAAACACAATTTAAGAATTTTTCCAGTATAGTAGAGATATTAAAATCATCCAATAAGATACTGATTGTACTTGCTGTTTCAACCCATATTTTTGGGGTATGGATTACGGCATTCAGATGGAAGTCGCTTTTGGATACACAAAATGTAAAGCTGAGTACTGCCAAATTAAGTGTTACCGTCCTTATAGGTTTATTTTTTAATAATGTTTTGCCTACTATTATAGGTGGTGATGTATTCAGGACCTATGATGCTTCAAAAAAGGCAAAGATTCCTTTAAGCTCGTCAGCTTCGGTAATTCTGGTAGAAAGGTTTTCCGGTGTAGCAAGCTCTGCAATTTATGCTGTAGCAGCTTTATTTCTTGGCTTTACTGCTATTGGAAACCAGCCGGTGATAATACCAATTGTAATATTTTTTGTAATAGTTGTGATTATAGCCATTATAATTGTTAAGCCCTCCATTTTGGGCATAGACAGGTTTCTAGAAAAGTTTAAATTCGTAAATAGGATAAAGGAAAAACTTTCCAGTGCTTACAATACTCTTACAAGTTTTAAAAACCATAGAATAGTGCTTTTGAAGGTTCTGATATACAGTTTCCTTCTACAATTTTCTGTTATACTTAACTGGTATCTATCTGCAAAGGCCCTGGGAATTGACCTTGGTCTGACTGCGTTTATTTTTATGGTTCCGGTAGTATCGACTATAGCCATGATTCCTATTTCAATAGGAGGTATCGGCCTGAGGGAGGGTTCACTGGTTTTTATTATGGTTGCCATGGGAGTAGCAAATGAAAAAGCCGCCATGTGCTCCTTATTGATTTTGTTTGCGTTGCTCATTGTAGGCATTGTAGGCGGGATTGTATATATGGTAAGGCCTTATTTTGAAGGCAGGTCAGGAGAAATAGCCGGAAAGGATATTAAAAATTGAGGATATTTAATATCCTGTGAAAGAAATCTCTGAGATGGGCATTATAGAGTTCAGGGTTAGTAATCTCAAAAAAGACTATTAATGCCAGCAAAAAAATTAATACAAAAAACAGGTAATATAGTATTTTTATAAAGATAATATTTTTCATTTGTTTTTTAATGAATTTCTCTTCAAAAGATATAAAATTTCTTCCTGATTGACCCTGATTCTTTTAATTATATCTGCAGATATCCCGACTATAAAGAAGGTAACAGAGATAAAAAGAAAAGTGCCCCCCACAAATCCTGACCAGATATTTGGATGAAACGAGCCTAATGTAATATAGGTGTGCAGTAAAATAGACCCGAAAAAAATGCTTATTATAAAAAAGAATAATGAGATATAAGAAAAAAATACAAAAGGTTTATAGTCGCGGTAGGTTTCAATAATAATTTTAAGGGCATTTGCCCCGTATCTAAAAAGATTGGACGAAATTTTAGAGACCCGTTCCGGAAAATATTTCACCCTGATTGGAATTTCCAGTATTTTAAAATCTTTAAATGAAAGGCTAATAACAGTTTCCTGTGAGAAGGTGAATTTTCCGTGGAGGTTTAGGGAAAGTAAAGTTTTTTGCGAGTACGCTCTGAAGCCGCATGAAACATCATAAAACTTTTTTCCAACCAGCCTGCTGACCAAAAATGACATTAATTTGTTTCCCCAGAATTTAGGTAGCGGCATTTTAGGGTAATAATCTTTATTAATAAATCTGGAAGCTGTCACAAGGTCCGCTTCGTCTTCTATGATAGGCTCAATAAGTTTTGGAATATCTTTAGGGTCAAATTGCGCATCCCCATCAATACTGACCATTAAATCGAAGTAATTATCCACTGAATATTGCAGGGCTTTGCCAAATGATGCACCATATCCTATATTACGTTTATTTTTTATAACCTCTGCCCCGGAATCATCTGCAATTTCTGCGGTTTTATCAGTTGAACCGTCATCGATAACAAGGACATGAACTTTTGATATCCCTTTAATTTTACCGGGGATATTCCGTATAACTTCTCCTATTTTTTCTTCTTCATTATAAGCCGGAATTGCTATCAGCAGTTTTTTTGTCATATTAATTACTTTTACATAATGTTATTTTTAATATAATTAAACCCAAAATTGTCTTTTGTTAAACCGGGCTTGCTAAAAATTTGTTTACAAACAAAATAGAGCACTGTTGAATAAAAATATTTACTGAATATAAAAGAAAAATTTTACTCAATTGAAATAATTCTATAACTATAACACAAAAAGTAGCAGGGTTTAAGATTTTTTTGTGTTCCCGGGGATTTAAAAAAAAATTGCAGGAACTTATAATTTGAGCGTTTTTAATATAAAATGTGTTTCACGATATTTGTTTGTTCCTGATAATAATAAAGGAATGGGAATGGAATTCAGAAATACAGGTAAAAAGAATTTTTATGTCATTATAATTGTTCTTACCATTAGCATTAATTTGATGAGCGTGATTGCAAGTAAATATATTGGCATGAACCTTAATCTTTCAGGAACTCTTATTTTATGGTTGTGTGTTCTTGTATTAACCTACGGATTGAAATTTGCGTTCTGGTTTATTCTGCACAGAAAATTCAAGCTTTCTTTTATATATCCGTTCTTAAGCTTGAATTACTTTTTCTCCCTCCTGCTGGGAAAAATATTGTTTGCGGAACCCATCACCTTAAGGAAGATAATAGGTTCGGTAGTTATAGTGGCAGGAGTTTTCATTATAACACTATCAGATAAAAAGCTGGAGGTGACCTGAGTTATGCTTTATATTTCTCTGGCAGTTATAGTCCAGTTCCTTGTTGCTCTGGCGCAGGTTATTCTTAAAATAGGAGCTAAGGGAGTAGATTTTAAAAAACCGATTTTTTACAATTTGAAGAATAAATACCTTCTTTTAAGTATATTTTTATTTCTGCTTGTTCCTGTAATCTCTGTAATAACCATGAGGGTGATTGATTTTTCAAATTTTTATTCATTTACTGCGCTGGGCTACTTTTTTATAATGGTATTTTCATGGAAGGTTTTAAAAGAAGATATTGATAAATTAAGAATCATAGGAAATATTCTTGTAATTGCAGGAGTTGTGGTATTTAATTTATAGATTGTTATTTTATAGGTGTTTAATGGAAAAGGTAGCCGGAAGGAGAATATGCTGCAAAAGATTAAAAAATTTTTTCTAAATAGAAAAACAGTTATATTTTCAATTCTTTCTTTTATAATACCGTTTATCATTTATGTACTGACGCTGGAACGCAAATTAATTGGTGGAGATACAAGCTGGTTTGCACTTCAAATATTAGAAATGAGCCTCATGGTGCCTACCGGTTATCCGGTATTTTCCATGCTGGAAAGACTTTTTACCTTTATACCAATTGGCGATATTGCCCTCAGGCTCAATCTTTTTTCTGCGGTATTTGGCGCTCTTACTATTATGGTTTTATTCCTTGCAATTAAAAGAATGGTGAAGAATCACTTTGTAAGTTTTATAAGCTCTATGATATTTGCTTTTATTGTGCCTTTCTGGGAAGTGGCAAACAGGCTGGAGTTTGATACATTACAGACATTTTTTATGGCTCTGGTGATTTTTTCGGCAATTCTTTATAATGAAAACAAAACAAGAAAATATCTGTATTTTTTCTCTTTCTGCTGGGGCCTGAGCCTGACGAACCATCCTCTTGTTTTTTTTCTGGTTCCGGCCATTGTTTTATACGTTATTATCATAAATCCGCGGATTTTTAAAAGTGCCAGGGCAATCTTTATCAGCATTTTGTATTTTACCCTGCCGCTTCTTTCCTACATATATCTTCCGGTAAGGTCCCTTCAGGGATACGGAGAGGTGACCACACCCTTAAAATTATTTTATTATGTTACCGGAAGAGGGGTAACAGGAGAGCTTCATGGCGGCAGTTTTGGCGATAAAAACTTATCCCTGATTATTGAGGTAATAAAAGATTATCTTGGCATGATTTACAATAACTATGGAATTGTACTTCTTATTATTGCACTGGTGGGTTTTATCTTCCTGGTCAGAAAAAATATAAAATTTGCCCTGTGTACGTTTTTACTGGTAATTCTGAATATTATAGTGCCGCCTCTATATGCAGGGCATGCACTGCGGAATTACCTGCTTAATTCTTTTATTGTTTTTTCTTTTTATACAGCATTCGGTCTGCTTTTTATACACAGGGGAGCAATCTTTCTTTTTGATAAATTATCCGGGAACAGAAAAAAATTAAAAATTACTAAATTTTTAAAATATTCTCTTGTGGTAATTATCCTGATTTGTTTTATCCTGCTGCCTTCCTGTCTGGTTTTTAAAAATTACACAACCCTTGACCGTTCAGAACCACAGGATGTTTATAAATTCTGGGAAGAAGCTTTTAGCAATATGGAGAGCGGCTCCAGAATATATGTTCTTGCCAGGTCAACCAATATTGGAAAGTATGTAAATAAATATGTATATGGGGAAAAGAATATAGAATATATTTCTCACAAGGTTCCCGAATTTACGGTGGAAAACATGAGGGAGACTCTTGATAAAAATATTACAGTGTATTTTGTTGATATTAGCGGTGCACTGGAGCCTGTATTTAATGCTGAACAGGTAGGGGAAACTTACTCCTGGGATAGATATAATGAAGTATTAAAACTTTTTAAAGTTACCGGGCAGAGAGTCAACGTTGAAGTCAATTACTCAATTGACAGTTACATCAAAAAATTTGGTGAAGTATTTACCATAGAGTATACTATTGAAAATAAAAATGAGAAAAGTATTAAAATAAGCTCGCTTGAGCTTGAACTTCCCAATAATATCGAATTTGCGGGAACCGGTTCTTCGGGTTATATCAATCAGGATCCCGGCTTAAGCCGCGGTATTTATATGTGGGTAAGTGACTCATATATTATAGAGGGAGAAAGCAGTATAAACATGATAGTAGAGCTAAGGAGTACCGCTCCGGGCAGGGCGCCTGTAAAATTCAGGCTGACGACAAATAAAATGTATATTGAATGTGACGATGTTGAAATAGAAATTAAAAATTAACGCAGATGCTGCTTTAGAAGCATTTTAACATGCAGGTAAAAGAACATTATAAAATAAAACAGAATAAGAAGATCGCGATGTTTTTAAAGAAAAATTCCAGAAAATTAATTTATATAACTTTATCTTTAATAATTTTTTTATTTATCTTTGCAGGCTGTTCGTTAACCGGCAGAATTACCGGAAAAGCCGGCAGTGATGGAAGCGAAAACGCCGAAAAGCAGTTCCCATCATTTTCAGGTTCAAATATAGAATTTATAGACGTAAACGGCGGTGACACATATCCGGGCGAGGATTTAACGGTTAATATAAATATTGTAAACAGTGGTGAAGCAGAAGCTAAAAATGTAAAGGTTAATCTCATCACAGACGATTTTTTTATATCAGATAACGAAGAAACCTGCAGGGTTATTGATTCACTGGAAGCCGGCAGTAAGATTGATTTTAAAACTGACCTGACTTTAATAGATACTATAACTGAAGACACGCAGGTGTCCTGCAGGCTGGAGATATCTTCAGGAGAAGCAGACTATTTTGTAGGTGCTGATTACAGTGTATTGGTTTATGGCGTAAGGCTGTTTGAAGGTAATTTTATTCCTATAATAGGATTGCATGCTATCGAGGACCACATAGAAGAGCCGATAGAGCTTTATACCGGTCATTTTGATAAATTGTGCAGTACATTAAAGGATTATGATTACGAAACAATCACCTTTACTGATTTATTGAATTATGTGGATTTTGGAAGAGTTCTTCCCGAAAGGCCGGTAATCATGACATCCGATGACGGGTTCCAGGATGTTTACACAAATGCATTTCCCATACTTAAAAAATATGGATATAAAATGACCGTTTTCCTGGTCACCGGTGCTGTGGGGAATACAGAAGATGAGAGAAAAATGAACACCTATTTTAATAAGAGGACCAGTGCTGTCAGGCCGATACTTACCTGGCCCGAGATTGAAGAGATGCACGAGCATGGATGCGAGTTTTTATCACATACGGTAAATCATGTAAGACTGGGGCTGGCTTCGGACGAGGAATTTCTATATGAATTAAAACAATCAAAAGAAGATATAGAATCACACCTGGGAAACGAAGTTTTATTTTATGCATGGCCCTATGACAATAATTCTCCTGCAAAATGGCACCTGATTCCTGAAGCAGGCTACAGGGGCGCTGTAAGATACGGGACTGGTATTGAAGACATGAGAACAATTAATCTTTTTGATATAAAGAGGGTTGAATTCAACAGCTATATCCCGCCCCATCAATATGCAGGATACCTGAATCTGGATAGAAGCATTGAAATTGAATATAAGGTTGATAGTGAATATGTTGCTGATAAATATATTACCGGAGCCGGGGAAACATTTACAGTGGAATATATCATAAAAAATACAGGGGAGGACAATGCAAAGATTAGTTCTTTTGAACTTGAACTTCCGGATAATATTGAACTTAAAGGGGTAGATGCTGAAGGATCTGTTAATCACTACCCGGGAATCAGCGAAGGAGTATACATGTGGGTAAGTGATTCATATACAGTACCCGGAGGGGGTGAGATAAATCTAATTCTGGAGCTCGGAGGCATAGAACCGGGAGAATCTATTATAGAATTCAGAATAACCTGCCGTGATAATTATGTTAACGGCGATAATATCGTAATGGAGATAAAGAGCAGGGACGAGAAAGCTTAAAAATAAAAAACTTTATCTAAATATAAGCTTTTTGATATAATGTTAAGCTACGTTTTCATAAGTTATATCGTATAGTAAAGATTGGGCAATGAAAGAAAAATTTTTTAATATTATAAAAAATAAAAAAAGCTGGATTTATATCTCAGCGGTATCTGCTATCGTTGTCGTGGTGTTATTTTCTGTATTTTATTATTTTAAAATATACCTTACAAAATCAAATTTTGATGATGAACAATTTAATTTTGTATCAAATGATGCCGGAGAGTATATAAAACCCGGAGAAAAAATAACATATACGGTAAATTATAAGAATACGGGGAATAGAGACATAGAAGAACTGGTGGTAGAGACCAGTGTTCCGGAGCATACCTCTTTTACATCATCTGATATAAGCAATATTGAAGAAGACCACGGGAGAGAACTTGCATTTAAAATCGGGAATGTTGAGAAAAACGGGAAAGGAACATTCTATTTTACAGTAGAAGCAGGCAATCATCTGGATAATGGTACTTTAATTAAGCTGGATGGAGTGAAATTTAAATATAGGATTGGTGAAGAAATAATCAATGATGATATAAGCGCTGGTCTGGTAAGCGAAGTAGAGAGCAGCCCTGATTTAAGCAATTTTAAGCTGGAAGCCATTAACGAAAATGCCGATATCGTAAGACTGGGGGATACCATACAGTATAAAATAACAGTGAGAAATACCGGAGATATGGATGCTTCCGGTGTGCAAATAAGAAGTAACCCTTCGGAGTATGTGGATATAATTGAAGATTCTATCACCGGACAAGGCAAGTATACGGATAATTATGTGTTATGGGAAATTGATAAAATTGAAGCAGGCAAATCAGAAACCTTTTCCTTTAAGGTTGCGATAAAAGAAGATTTAGGCGGAGAAGAGCTTATAATCAATAAAAGTATATTAGAATATGGCGGAAGCGTTATAGAAAAATCGGTAGAGGAAAAGTTAAGTCTTTTTTCAGACCTGGCCACGTCAGAAGCATTTATATATGATGAAAATGGCGGGGAGCTTTACCCCGGTGAGACTATAAATGCAAGAGTAATTGTAAGAAATACAGGCGAAAAGAGAGAGAAAGATTACAGGGTTATCTGTCCGATACCTTCCGCAGCTACATATATCAGCAGAACAGGAACCGCAGAAGGAATTACATGGAGTGATGAGATAAGAGGACTTATATGGGAACTGAGTGACCTTGGTGCGGGAGAAGAGAAGGAAATAAATTTAAGCATGAAGGCAAATGAAAACCTGGCCGGTTCTGGCGGTACGGTAACCATTAATTTTAAAGTTGAAAGCAGCAACGGGACTGTTGAGATGCCGCCAAAAAGCCTGAACGTAAGAGGGAACGCTGCTGTGAATATTCTGGTAATGGGAGACTCTCTGATAGCAAAGTCTAACTGGGTGCAGGCGTTTGACGGGCTTCTTGAAGCTAATTATCCGCATGCTGAATACAATACAGTTGCAAGTGCAATAAGCGGCGAGATGGCCAGTGGCGGGAATGCAAGAATTGACAGCAACATTGCCGCACATAATCCGGGGATAATTATAATTGCTTATGGGGCAAACGATGTAGGGCCACGGGCTTCAGGATTCACGGGCAGCATGGAAAGTATGTTCATCAAGGCAAAAAATTCAGGGGCAAGGGTATTTGTAAATCTTATTGGTCCTATTAATGGCTGGCCGGGGAAAGAAGGTTATGGCAGATATAATGATGCAATAAGGCAGATTGCCGCAAAGCATGGCGTGGTGGTTATAGATGTACTGACTCCTCTATCGCAAAATCCGGGGGGCTATCTTTCAGATGGAATGCATTATACATCCGCAGGTGCTTCAGTTGTGGCAAATACGGTTTTCAGTTATGTTTCACATTATCTTGGCACAATCGGCCAGGAATTATAATATTTGAATGTTATTTTAAAAATCAACATTTATTCTGATATTTACCGATAATCTGGATAGTAGAAGAATTGATAAATTAAAAGAAGGGAGAAGATTTGAGAATTTTTTTAATCATATTTTCATTTCTTAATTCTGTATTTTATATACTAATATACTCTTATTTTGATAAGATTCTGGAAATTCTGGGAGTGACTGGCCTGTCTCAAATAGCATTAAATTATATTAAGCTGGCAGCACTTTTAGTTGTAGGATTTTGCGTGGGAGCAAGTACAATGCTTGTGCTCCGGCTGAAACTGAAAAGAAGCCTTTTTAGTTTTAAAAATCTGGTAATTGTAGGGATTTTCCCATTTATATGTCTTGTACTATCCGAAGGCAGCATAAACGGATTTATAATAAATAGATTTTTTAATTCAAGTACGGAATTAAGCGAGCTGGCATATTATCTATTTTCCAGGCAGGCAATCTGGTCCCTCTGGCTGGGTTTTGCTATAGGTTCATCAATCCGGTTCAGCTTTGGAGGCAGAAAATACAAGCATGTTTCAGCAGGAAAAGAAGGAAAGTTAAATTCCGGGCCGGCTAATCTACCTGATACAGAAAATAAGGGTCATAATCATCCCCGGGAATACTAGTCAGTCTTTTAAGATTTGAACCATCTGTATTAGCAATAAATATTTCCAGCTGGCCATCAACGGTGCCTTCAAAAGTTATGTACTTATTATCAGGTGAGATATCAGGGTGTCTGCAGTTGTTAAGTGAGCCGCTGATTTTTTTAAGGTTTTCTCCATTGAGATCCATTGTATATATGGATTGGTTGTCACTAAAAACAATTGTCTGTCCGTCAATAGATATTGCCGGAGTTCTCTGTCTCATATTTGCATCAGGTAACTTATCTACATTTTTACCATTATAATCCATTATATACAGTTTTTCATTTCTTGATGCTCCGGATTCATAGATTATTTTATACTGGAAAGGATGGCTGTAGGGGTGCCAGTCATATACGCCTGGATTAAATGTGAGCTGCTTTATATTGCTGCCATCGCTGTTCATTTTGTATATTTCCCAGTTTCCTTCTATATATGCCTCAAAGTAAATGAATCTTCCATCAAAGGACCAGGCCGGGTATCCGCTCCTCCATGGGTTACTGGTAATCTGCTGTTTATTCTTGCCGTCCCAGTCCATAACAATAATCTGCCATATGCCATTAATGTCTTTGGTATAGGCAATCTTTTTCCCGTCATGAGAAACAGCCGGGTAATTATCCTGTCCCGGGTTGTCTGTTAATTGAGTAAGTTCGCTGCCATCTATATTAATGCTGAACAAATCTTCATATCCGGTTTGATTGGAAGTAAATACTATTTTTTTTATGGAATATTCTATGCCGGGGTCCCGGGGCCTGCCTTCAAGAATATCAGCCTGTCTTATGGCCCAGCCGCTAATTTCTATGGACCGGTCATTTAGATTTGCTTCTACTGACATTACAATGTCGGGCTCTTCCTTTTCTCCTTCCATCACAATGTTCCTTAAGGCAAGGTTATAAGCTCCGGAAGAAGAGAAGGAATAAATATATAAAGTATTTTCGCTTCCATCCTCGAGTTCAGTTCCATCAAAATATAGAGAATAACCTGAATTTGTATAATTTGCATTTCCAAAGGCATTGGCTACATCCTGCCTTTCAATTCCGTAATCTGCATTGTCCAGAAACTTCCCGAATCCTTTTGGTCCGTTCAAATAAACTTCAATGCCTTCAATGCCTGTGTTATCCCTGTAACTAAAATCTACTGACCAGCCGGAAATTCTGATATTTGAACTGTCGTCTTCCTTTATTATTTCATTGTGTGAGGGATTATCAATGGATAATTGAATGTTTTCATCAAACTCGGGGTCTCCGGGTATTATAACCTTCTCGCGGGTATGATCCCATCCGGATTCCGGCACAAGAGTATATATATAGAGGTAGTGGACAGATCCCGGTTCAAATATATATTTATCATTTTCTACAGCTAAAAGATAACCGGTTTCTGAAAAATATTCGCCATAAATTCCAAAGGCTTCCGGTGAAGTTAAGCCATAAACTGCTTCTCCGAGGAAAATTCCATTATCTCTGTCACCATCCAGGTATATTTCTATTACTGAGATTTTGTCTTCTTCTACTTCCGCAGGGGGTTCTTCATCGATTTTCTGACCCGGCTCTTCTTCAACTTCATCATTATCCGGTTCCAGTTCTGTAATTTCTTCAGCGGCAGGGGTTTCAGATGCAGTGTATCTTAAGATTATAAATCCGAGAAAGATTACTGCGGCTACAAGTAAAATCGTAATAATTATAGCTACTGTTTTCATTTTTAATAATTATAAATATATTATATGATTTTAAGTTCTGAATAAAAATTTTACTAAATATACGTAATTAACTGATTCAATTTATATAATTTCGAGTTTTAAATTATAACAAAATACGATATTAATTAAAATTAATATTTTTTATTCAATACCCCGGCTATTGGTACGGTGCCACTTTGCTGAATCAGTCTTTTTGCTGGAGTTCATAATCTTTTTCATCATAATCTTTTATTTCTGTTACATCAAAAAATTTGTAAGGGCGTTTGTAGATTGAATAATAGCATTTATCTTCCAGTAGTTCATAATCCCCGTCAAAATAATAGTTAAAAATTACTCTAAAAGTATTAACCGGGGTTATGGAATCATATATAAGTTCGCTGCCGCCTTCCGGCAGATAATATGCATTTAATATAAATGTACTTTCTCTGAGCATTTCAGCGGTCGGGTAAAGCCACCCATGGTCACCCGGCTTATCTTTATCGGGCTCCCCGAGAGTAGAACGTCCCCCGTGGTCTCCCTGGAACACTATGATTGGCGGGGCCTCTGATTCTGATAGAATCTCTTCAATAATAATTTCAAGTCTGCTGTTGACAAAAATTAACTGGTCTAAGTATTTTTCTCTGTCCCAGTAATCGGTCAGCTTATATTCGGATTCAGGGATACGTTCGCCGCTGGCATCAAAGAAAAATGGGGGATGCGGGCACATTATGTGCGCAAAAATAAATTTTGGTCCATCTATTTTATGTACCCTTGCAAGGTTGGAGAAGGAATATAATACCTTATCTGCTTCGGAATCAACAATGATATATTTTTCAAGTGCTTTAAGCATGGTTGTTTGAATTAGCAATATATTAAATTCGTTGAGCCTGTTGGCCCGTATGCTTACATCTGCATTTATGTTTCTATCTGTGGGACCCCAGCCCGAGCTGTTGAAGTGAACAAATTTATATCCCTTTGAATGCAAAAATTTTAAAGCATTATTATTTGTTATCATATTATAGGGCAATGTTCTATCATCGGATTCCAATCCCGCATCTTCGCTAAGATAATTAATGTATTCAAAATTAAGCGACGATGCCAGCGTGAGATAAGTCCATGGATAATTGCACCGGCTTTCAGAAGCCACAAAGAAACCTTTTTCATTTAAAAAGTTTAAAAATTTGTGATTATCAAAATCATAAAATTCTTTTAGAGAACTTTCCCCCGCATAACCATCAAGAATTATATAATATATATCCGGAAGTCCGGCCGGGTTTTCAGATGCAGCCTCTTCTTCCTCTTCTGATACCGGGCGGCTATCCTCTACGCTTCTTGTTCTAAAATTATAGAGCCCGATGTTTACAAGAGAAAATAAAACCAGAGAAATAGCTATAACATTTAAAATATTGCTGAAATTTCCCAGGTTTTTTTTGGTTCTTATGGTAAAGTAAGCGCCCAGAATAAATAGTATGAGCCAGAGCGCCAGTAAGTATCTGTGCCCCCCGATTATAAAATTACCTATTTTAAAGCCTCTTATCTGTTCATAAACACGGCCGTAAGAGAAAAATAGAATTAAAAAGATAGATGTAACAATTCCTGCCTTTTTACCATCTTTTTTGAGTATTAACCATAACAGTACCGCTGCAATAGCTGTGAAACCCAGCATAATAACTACTGGTATTAAAATCTCTGAAAATACAATTGTTGAAAGTTTTCCAATATTATTAGCGTAAAGAAATAAAATAGGAAATATGGCAAATAAAAACGGATGGATAATAAATGTCTTTTTAATAATACTCTACCCCCTTTTATTCTTCATAAGATACATAATTCTTTTAGAGCTTTCAATGCCCACGGTATTTTCTATGGAAAAATATTTTTTAAATTCTATCTCAAAATTTTGCGCTGTATAATCAGGGAATATATCTTCCCTGGTTGATAGAAGCCTCTGCACCTGGGAATCATCTTTGGGGACAAACTCAATTATAAGAGATTTACAGACCTGGCTGAAGAAATCAGCTATTTTAGCAAATGGCAAATTGTTTGAGATGGCTAGGTGATGGATTAAGGCAAGTGCAAATGCTGTATCTGCCGGGCCGCGCTGTATAAGCGAGGTTCTTTCCGTATTCTCCCAGCCGGTACCGGGGCTTGGATTGGTTAGATCTAAAAGCAGCGGAAGAATATAATTTTCATTTTTTTCAACACTATGGATATAATTCTTCTGGACAGCGGCCGGGTCAATATCAAAAGAAATAGTCAATATGCCTTTATCGCTGGCAATCCGGCTGAACAAACCATCATTTGCTCCGATATCCCAGACAATTTCCGGGCCGGTCCTTTCCAGAAAATCAGCCACAATTTTCTTTTTGTGGTTAATTGCTTCCGTAGAATAATTGGTATCCTCATAATAATCGGCCCATTCAGTGCCTCCGGGCTTCCAGTCCATTTTTTTAATGGCAGATTCTAAATTATCAATAAGGCCCATAAAAGATAGGCGGCTTATTTTACGGCCCTCTATTTTTACCTGTTTATCGGCAAAGTGCTTCTGGCTTCTGGCATGAAGATGAATATGCGAAAGAAGTGAAAAATTAAAATTGGTTCCGGATGGAAGAAGCGAACTTGCCAGGTCCAGCGGTACCCCGTCAATATAGATTCTAAACAACTGATTCAGCCGTATATCCTTGTAGCTCATCAATGCAAGCGGTGCAAGAAAGTGCTGGCATGACTGCCTGTAAGCTATCCATGGCCGGCCTTCATGATATTTTTCAAAGGAAAGAGTATCAATCAAAACCGGTTTCCCTTTAACGAACTGGATATTATAAGAGCTGCAGTCTTTCAGGGTCATTTCAAAGTCCAGAGCTATTTTCTGAATTTTAAAGGTAGCAAGCGCGGCATCTTTTAACTGGGCAAAACACCATTCATAGGGATATGATATAAATGGAATTGGTTCCGGCTTTATTATCTTATATGCTTTTTCAGGTTCAGGAGCGCTGACATTAACCTCTTCATGGGGAATGAGAAAGTTTTCATCTACAAGAGTTTTGTAAAGACCGGAGTTTATCAGGTGGTCGTAATCTTCTTTGTATATGGTATTTATCTGCCGGTGAATCGAGCCATCTCTATAAAAAAGAAACCCGCACGGGTCCCTGAATGAACCTGGCTCAGTCCCATTATTTTTTATCTTTTGCATTTACTTCTTTTTTGTTTGGAGTTTTCTTAAAGAAACCATAAATTCTGCGCCAGAATAACTTTATCCCGAATGCTCCTCCTATTGCTATAGCTATGATTATCTGGATAATATAACTGCCGGTCCCGGCATCCAGGTATCCGCAAATCCTGTTTGGCGCTATTAAATAAAATAATGCTATAAAGCCAAGGGCTGTTAAAAAAGTTTTAAAATATTTCATTTTACCTTCATTTCTTTTTAGTAATACATGTAATACAGTAACTGAAACTCTCTATTGCTGATTTTTTGAGTAATTTTATATCAAGCAATGGAATATATGATAATATAAAAAAATTTTTTTGCAAAGAAGCAGATTAATGGTTATTCCAGGAGTCTATATTTGCGCCAGCTATTTATGTATCAGGGGAAAAGATTGATAGTAAATAATAATTATAAGTTACAGGCATCATTGCTACAGGATATATATTTATTGTCAGGAGATATGCGGGAGTGTCTGGAGCGCTGGAGGTCGCCACTTATCTTTTTAAGGTTCTCCCCGTCAATATCCATGGTGTATATTAAAGAGTTATCGCTAAAGACAATTTTTCTCCGTTAATAGAGATTGCAGGGACTCTTTGTCTGTATCTTCTTCAACAGGTGGCGGCTTATCTTACTCAGTGGTTTTGGTTCCGTTTTAGTATATTTTTAAATTTCAAAGCAGAACAGAATACTCAGTTAATTGAAATTAATTTTTTTTTAAGTTAACATTTTATTGTCCTCCGGGTATGCCTGTATTAATATTGAAAAATAACATGAAAAAATAATGATAAATAAAAAATGAGACTCATCCTTATAATTTTTAGTTTTGCAAATATAGTTCTTTATTACACCGCTTATGCATATTTTGATAATATAATAAGTGCTCTTGCGGTTTATAATCTACCGGCCGGTCTTTTAAACTTCTTAAAATTTTTTATTCTTCTTGTTCTTGGTTTTATGATCGGATTTTTAATAGTCGTCAGTATAAAGCAGGGCTGGTGCAGGAACTATTTTGATTTAAAGGCATTTCTACTGGTGGGCTGTATTCCTGCTGTTGCTTTGCTTTTTTATAAAACCGGTCTGGTGAATATGGTAGTTTCCAGATTATTTAATTCAGATTTAACAGTTTCAGAGCTTGCCTTTTATTTTTTTTCCAGGGAAACTATCTGGGCTATATGGCTCGGGATTTCTATAGGCGCATCATTAAGATTGAAGTTCAGGCCTTCACAAAGAAAATTCAAACACCAGATTATGGATTAGATATAATGCGAACCCTGGAATAGAATTGACTAATCATGATATAGGAAACTTCCATCCTTATCGGAATAAGGAGAGTTTGTTATATTGGTTTTTTCTCCTGTAGCAAGGTTTATAAGGATAAGGTCTTCTTTTGAGCCCTTTCTTTCTTCATAGACTATATACTTATTATCAGGCGAAAACGATGAATGGCCGTCTTCATCGGAATTGTCGGTTAACCTGGTTTCATTCTGGCCATTATAATCCATAATCCATATATCAGCGTATCTGCCCGGGTACCTCATATATGTTATTTTCTTTCCATCAGGGGATACATCCGGCACCCTTCTCCGGGGGCCGTCACCGCATATTTTTATTATCCCTGAGCCATCGTGGTTCATTGCATAAATATTTTCATGACCGGTAACGCCGGATTCATAAACGATGTCGTATCCCTGCGGGTGTCCCGATGGATGCCAGTCATGGGAATTATGGTTAAAGGTAAGTCTTCTTTGTCCTGTTCCGTTGCTTCCAATTCTATATAATTCCCAGTCACCTTCTATATAGGCCTCAAAGTATATGTATTTGCCGTCATAAGACCAGGAGGGGTATGCACTTTTAAAATTATTGTTTGTAATCTGCTTTTTATTTCCGCCATTCCAATCCATGACCATTATCTGCCATACACCGCCTATATCTGAAGTGTATGCGATTTTCTCACCGTCGGGTGATACTTCCGGATAGAGGTCGTTTCTATGGCTGTCAGTTAATCGTGTAAGGCCTGTTCCATCAATGTTTATACTGTAGATATTATCATTACCATCCCTGTTGGAAATAAATATCAATCTTCTGATTGTTGCCTGCTCTTCCTCTTCTTCCTCCTCTTCCTGGTATTCTTTCAGTATGCTTTTGTCAATAGCCCAGCCGGTTATCTCAATGACATCGTTGCTGCTTAAATTTTGCGTATAAATCCGGGCATTGATTATCGCCTTCTCTTCCTTTGTTCCCGAAAGATATATCTCTATTTTTTTATAATTATATGAGTCATCTGTGGAGCTGAAGGCATAAGTAAATAATGTATGGGTGGAGCCTGTCTCAAGTTCTATCTTTTTTGAGAAAATGTAGCCGCTGTTCAGGTAATCCTGGTCTTCAAGGAAATTGGCTACATCACTTCTCTGTATGCCATAGTTAATGTCACCTATGGACTTACCATATCCCTTTGGCCCGTCAAGGTATATTTCTATATTCTTTATACCGGGGTTATCTTTGTTCCTGAGGTCGACAGCCCATCCGTTGATTAGCTGGAGACTGTCAGTTATAGACTTTTCTTCGGGTTTGTCTATGGCAATAGTTATCTTTTTCTCTACGGCCTCTTCTCCCGGGAAGTTTATTTCTTTCCTTACATAATCCCAGCCGGATTTTTCAGAGTAAAAATAAATGTAGATATAATGAGTTGAGCCGGGAAGAAGATTAAGATTATCACTATTTTTAATAGTAAATTTAAATCCTGTATTTAAAAAATCTTCGCCATATTTTTCCGATACTTCCGCGGATTCACGGTTTGAGATTGTTTCACCCAGATATATACCATTTTCCATATCACCATCCAGGAAAAACCTGACAGTATTATTTTTTACCTCTTCATCTATTTCTTTACTTTCTTCGTCCTCTTCACTGCCGTTAATATCTTCTATATATTCTTCTTCAGGTTCCTCTTCAGGTGTATCTTTAATATCCGAGGTTTGTGCGGCACCGGTTTCCTCATCTTCGTCCCGGCTTACAGTTATCGGAGAATCCTCTCTGTCGTTGTTCTCCACGCTTTGAAGAGGCCGGCCGGTCTCTTCAGTTATAGTCTCAAAGCTTTCCGGGAACACATGTGCAAGGTTAATAACGAAAAATCTTTGTATGTCTTCCGGTATTTTAATTGTCAGGCCGGATTTTTCCAGCCCATTATCATAACCTGATACTGCATCTCCATTTCCAGAAGCTTCCGCGGCTCCGTCATCTTTGCTTATGTTAATGATTGATACGCCGAGTAGAGAGGTTATTGATAAAAAGAATATTAGAAGTATTATTATAATAACTCTCATATATAATATGATTCGCTTTTAATGTTCTTATTGTTTTTGTTATGGTAGTATAAATTTTTCATTAGAACAACTATAATTAAAAAACTTAAATAGTCTTTTAAATAATATTATATAATATAAAATTAATTATTGTTTCTTATAATTCTGATTATACATGCAGGGCGGGTATCAAAAAAAGTATAAATTTTTAAACCGTTAAATTATGAGCAGAATATTTATAGCGGGCATGAGCCCGCTGCCATTTGAAAACGACAGGAAAGTTTACGGGACGGGTATAAGGACCTGGCAGTTTATTCTTCCGCTTTTAAAGAAGGGGCACAGGATATGCGCCTGTAATTATGCCATACCCTCTGCATACCCGGAGGATTTCAGGTCAAAATATAATAAACATTTTACATACGGTTACAGCAGTTTAAAAAGGGAGGAAGGCCCGGACGGCGATAGGACCGGCAGAGAAGATAAAGGCATAAAAAATTCCGGCTATGAATTCGAATATAATGTATTGAAGAAGGAAGATTTTGAGAATACCGGGGTTCTATCAAAGATTTTTACCGAATTCAAGCCGGATTGTCTGGTGGGCTGCACCTTTTATCCCTCGTATACGGCTTCGAAACTGCTTGAATACAAAAAAATTCCGTTCTGGGCGGATTTATTCGGGCATGTAATGGCTGAAGCGCAGGCCCGTGCTTATATGGATGAAAGCGACGGATGTCTTTTTCATTACTGGAATAGTGAATACAACATCATATCAAGAGCTGATATTTTTTCATGTGTTTCTTCAAGGCAGAAATACGCACTGGTAGGCGAGCTTGGTACCGCGGGCCGTCTCAACAGGTATACTTCGGGTTATGACTTCGCGGATGTAATACCCTGCGGCATTCCCGAAAATGATTACAGGCATACAGGGGATGTAATCAGGGGGAAAGACGGAGTAACAAATGAGGATTTTGTGGTCCTGTGGACAGGAGGTTACAATACCTGGACCGATGTCGATACTTTATTCAGGGGGCTCGAATCTGCCATGGAAAAAAATCCAAAAATAAAATTCGTATCTACCGGGGGAGAAATTCCCGAACAGGATACAAAAACTTATCCACATTTTCTGTCAATGATAGATAAAAGTCCTTATAAGGATAGATTTATAATGAGGGGCTGGGTGCCCGGAGAAGATGTCCCCAATTATTATCTTGAAGCGGACGCGGGCATAAACATAGACAGGGATATCTATGAGGTCAAACTGGGGAGCAAGAACCGTATTCTTGACTGGTTCAGGGCGGGACTGTGCGTACTGTCTTCAAATGTTTGTGAATTGACGGATATTATAGAAAAGGAAAAAATTGGCTATACTTTTAAGCCCTGTGATTACAGGGGACTTGGCGAGAAGTTGATTTATCTTGCAGGGAACCGGGATGAGGCGGAAAAAACCGCGATTGCCGGCAGAAAATATGCAGCTTTTAACTTTAGTTTTGATAAAACAACTGCCGGCCTGCAGGGATGGGCTGAAAATCCCGTATTCTCCCCGGACAGCGGAAAAAAGAGGGAGCTGGTCTCGGGCAGGGAAGAGGCGCTTAAAAAACTTCAAAATATAACGCTTGAACAGAAAAGAATGGTAGGGGAAAGAGACAGGCGTATATCCGAACTTGAAGGAATAGTCAAAAAAAGCTTTATTTACAGGATTTATAGTTATTTTAGAATTGCTGGAAGGAAGATATTCCACTAAATCCATGAATTAATAAAATTAAACGGTACAAGAGATGAAAAAACCTGAAGGTAGATTCTTTTGTAAATATTACAGCTATGGATAATAAGAGCTTAATAATAATTGTAACTTATAACAGCCGGGATTTTATTGAGAATTGCCTCCTCTCAATAGTAAAGCAGAGCTATAAGGGATGGTTTCTGGTAATTGTTGATAATGCCTCAGGGGACGATACGGCAGGGATAATAAGGGAATTCAGGAATACACATTCTGAAATAAATCCGGGCAATTTCAAGTTTGTTAAACTTAAGAAAAATATAGGGTTTGCCGGCGCTGTTAATTATGCCGTATTCAATTTTATGGCGGAAAAGAAAAAAGATATGGAAAAGTGTTTTAAATACCTGGTCCTGCTAAACCCGGATATTTATCTCCCCGGGGGTTCAATGAAAAAAATGATTTCATTTCTGGATAGAGAAGACAAAAAAGAAGCGATTCCTCCCGGGATCGGAGTGGCAGGCGGGCTTATTCTTGATTACAGGAGGGATACAATCCAGCATATGGGCGGAAAAGTCAGCGATAACTTTATTACCTCCCATATAAGTTCCGGAAGGAGTTACAGCAGTTTTAAGAGGGATTTAAAACACGCGGGAGGAAGGATTGGTAATTTCAATTTAGTAAACGGAGTGCTTGAGGTGGATTATGCCACGGGAGCATTTTTTATTACAGAAATTAATTTATTTAAAGCTCTGGGCGGTTTTGATTCGGGTTACAGGCCTGTATATTTCGAGGAACTTGATTATTGCCGCAGAGTTAAAAAGACCGGCAGGAAAATTGTCATAAATTTGAACTCTGTTGCCAGGCATTTTGAAGGAGCTTCGGTAAAAAAATTCAGCAGGAATTTCTACAAATTTTACCATAAAAACAGGTTAAGATGTGCATTGATAAATATGGGATTAATTGATTTTTTCAGGGTATTCTTGAAAGCTGAGGTAAAATGGATAAAGAGCAGGGCAACCCGGGACCAGCACGGACCTCTTTTTTATGCATATTTTTTAAATTTTATATTTTTGCCTTATAATTTGATAGTTAAGATAAAAAACCATTTAATCTTAAATAGATTAGAGTTAAAATGATTTCAATCCTTAAGCAAGCAGGAATTGCTTGAGTGTGTAAAGGCAGGACTCTGGGTGGTCTTTTAATAATAGAGGAGAAGTAATGGGAATAAAAAATAATGAAAAGAGCAAAAAAAGACAGACGAAAATCTGTATAATCAGTTATGATATTATTGGCAAAAAAATGGCCGGACCCGGCATAAGATTCTATGAATTTGCAAAGGTCCTCTCGGATTATCTCGATGTTACCCTGCTTACCCCCAACAGGATAGATATTAATACGGAGGGGTTTAAAACAAGGCAGTACGGGGTAAGTAATTTTAAGAGCCTGAAGAGAGTTGTTGATAAATCGGACATTATATTAATCCAGGGAC
The DNA here is from genome assembly GCA_034660395.1 of Actinomycetota bacterium. Classification (GTDB taxonomy): domain Bacteria; phylum Actinomycetota; class Humimicrobiia; order Humimicrobiales; family Humimicrobiaceae; genus JAQVEM01. The sequence goes on along the minus strand of JAYEJA010000109.1, from coordinate 7,714 downwards.
ACATTCTCTATTATTTCCCCTTCCTTAAAAATTTTAAGGGGAAAATAATCGTGGATCTTTATAATCCTTTCAATCTTGAAAGTCTGGAGATGTTCAGGGAAAGTAATATGATAGAAAGGATCAGGGTTGATAAAAACAATGTAAACATATTAAAGTTCCAGCTTTCTATTGGTGATTATTTTATCTGCGCAAGTGAAAAACAGAGAAATTACTGGATAGGTATGCTTAATGCCGTTGGCAGAATTAATCCATATAATTATGATTCGGATAATACGTTGAGGAAGTTAATAGATGTGGTGCCTTCGGGTATTCCCTCACAACCTCCAAAACGCTCCGATATGTCTATTAAAGATATATTTCCCGGTATCAGGAAAGAAGATAAGGTGATTATGTGGGGAGGAGGCATATGGAACTGGCTTGACCCCATTACGCCGATAAAAGCAATATGGGAAATAATGAGGAGCAGGAACGATATAAAGCTTGTATTCATGGGGATAAAGCATCCTGACCCCAAGCTTCCTGAAATGAAAAAGTGTGTTGAAGCGATAAAACTTTCAAAAGAGCTCGATTTATACGGTAAAAGCGTATTTTTCAATGAGTGGACACCTTATAATTTAAGGCAGACCCTCCTGCTGGATTCAGAAGCGGGCTTATCTATACACAGCGAGAGGATTGAAACGGAATTTTCTTACAGGACCAGGGTTCTGGATTATATATGGGCCGGTCTACCCGTAATAACTACGGAGGGGGATTCCATTGCGGAAATAGTTAAAAGCGAGAGCATAGGTGAAGTTGTAAAATATGAGGACGCACATCAGCTTGCAAGGGTTATGGAAAGTGTATTAACCAATAAAAGCTTAAGAGAGATTTATACCAAGAATCTAAAAAAGATTTCACCTAAATTTTACTGGGAAAATGTAACAAGGCCGCTGATTAAATACTGTGTTGATCCGTATTATTCCATTGACAAGAAGAAGGTGGTTGAACTGATAGATTTGCAGAACAGTAAGGCGGCCAGGATTATAAAGAAAAATTTCGAAGGTTATACGAATATCTTGAAGATAACCTCGAGCAAATATAAAGATGAAGAGATTATAAATAAGAAGGATGTTGGTAAAATCTTCAGCGTAGAAGTAGATACAGATAAGACTGTTTCAGATGATGAGGATTCGGGGCTGGATGAAATTGGTGTTTTAAAATCTAAAATAACCCAGAGGACAAAGTTTGACGGTATTATCGTAAATAATACTTTTGAGGGAATTAAGCCGAAGTTTTTCTATGACCTGACAAATGTATTATCTTTAAAGTTAAAGAGGGGCGGTTTACTGTTCTTCTCCATCCCGGAAAAAAGAGGTCTCTACAAGCTTCTTGGAGAGGGAATCAGAGATGATAAAACCGGTGCGAGGATTGATGATTTCACCATTGAATACATATTTAAAGGCGCTGGTTTTAAAGTTATAGAGAAGGGAATATGGGATAATTTTGAAAGCGAAGATGCGCAGAAAGGTAAAAGAGAGATAGGTGAAATATATGGCAAGAATGAATTGTTCGAACTTTCTGAAATAAAGCTGGATAGAGAAAAATTTGAGAATTTAAAACTCTTAAGCAGCTTAAATATTTTAGAATCTGAGGAACTTGCCCGGGATAAGACTTTAAAAGGAAAATTAAGAAAATATATGTATCTTCTTACCAGCATGTATTTTGAGAATTTAAGAAAGAGCTACAATGAGTCTATGAAAGCTATCAATAACAATATTCAGTTACAGATAAACAGTGAAATAAATGATTTGAACCGTAAAAACCGGGAGAGGCTGCTTCTTATATACTTTAATATATTCAGGACCCTGTACAGGGAAATAAAAAGTCTCGGGTATGATATCAGCAGCCTGAGGGAAATCCTGGGCGACTTTAAACCACGCAGCAAATCAGGGGTTAAAATAGATATTAATCAAAAGATTGAAGTTCTGATGAGGGACCTTGAAAATATTGACAGGGTAATAGGGCTCCAGGTATCGAATAAATATTATCTGGTAAAGAAAAAATAATTTTTAAATAATTTTTTATGATTAAGAGGGGAAGTAAATTGAATCTATTAAATTCTGTAATTCTGATATTATTAAGCATATCCATAGCCGTAGGCGGGCAGTTGTTGCTGAAGGCGGGAATAAACCGCATAGGTGTGGTTAATTTCGGCAGTGTTACTGCGCTGAGGGAGTTATTTACAGGAGTGATTAGAAGCCCGATGGTTATAGGCGGATTGTTTATGTATGTTATTTCTGCCGCGATATGGCTGATAGTATTATCTTCGGTAGATTTAAGCTTTGCTTATCCGTTTATTGGTTTTACTTATGTAATGGTTCTGATACTTTCGAAGTTCATATTAAAAGAGGATGTAAACCCCATCCGATGGATAGGTGCAATAATAATAACTGTTGGAGTGGTTGTAATTTCAAGGGGCTAATGTCCGGATAAAGGGTGAGGTGAGTATTTTAATTGAGCCAGGATGATGATCCTTTAATATCAATCATAACAGTAAATTTTAATGGCAGGCCATTTTTAAAGAACCTTTTTGACTCTGTAGCAAGTCTTAGCTATCCAGCAGAAAAAATCCAGATGATAATGGTTGATAATAATTCTACCGATGGTTCAGTCGAATTTACGAGAAAGGAATTTCCATGGGTGGAAGTAGTTACACTTGGAGAAAACAGGGGTTATGCCGGCGGCAATAATGAAGGTTTCAGGCATTCAAAAGGCAGGTACATAACTTTAATAAATAATGATTGTATCGTAGAAAGGGATTGGCTGGCTGAAATGCTGTCAATCTTTAAGCAATCAACAAAAGATTCAAAAATAGGAGCTGTGGGGTCCAGGGTTGTTTTTTATTATAGTTACTTACCTCTTCAACTGATTGCCGGCAGCATAAGGCAGAAAGAGAGCGGGAATAATGGGAAACTAAAGAGGCTTGGCGCCGGGATAAGTGATTTGAGTGTAAGTCATGGAGGAAGGGATGAGGGCTATGATGAAGGCATCAATAAGAGTGTCAAATATATGGATGGATTCCATCCTGCAGAATCTGACAGAAAGGGTGATGTATGGCGCTGGACAAAAGGCGATGCAATACTTGCAATACCGGCGGCAAATCCTGATAGGGATATAGAGATAAAGTTTAAGGTACGCTCGCGGATTTCACCGAATAATTTACAGTTCGTTCTGGGTGATGAGATATTAAGAGATATAAAAATTTCAGAGAAAGTAAAAACAGTAAAAATAAAAATACCAAAAAATTTGTTTTTTCATTGCAGGGATATCATAAACAGCTGTGGGGTTAAGGTGAACAATTTATTCTACAGCATGGACCGAGGTTTTGAGAGTATCGATGAAGGCCAGTACGACAGGGTTGAGGAGATATTTGGCGCTTCAGGCAGCAGCTGCATGTTAGATAGAAGAATGATTGAAGAGACAGGATTTTTTGATGATAGCTTCTTTACCTATTATGAAGATATTGATTTATTCTGGAGAGCCCGCCTGGCCGGCTGGAAGAATTTCTTTACCCCGAAATCTGTAGCAAGGCATTTTCATTGCGGGACAGATAAAGAGTGGTCCTATAATTTTACCTATCATGTAATAAGGAACAGGCTGCTTATGATTTTTAAATGCGGCTGGCCGCTTTTATTTATAAAGTGTTATCTGGCATTTGTTGTTTCGGGCTTAATCCATATTCTTTATTATCTTTTCAACCTGTTAAGGGGAGATAGACATAAAAGAATTGACATACCTGTAAGAATAAGAGTATTTTTTGAGTTTTTTTACCTGTTGCCAAAAAATATGGTAAGAAGAATTAAAATAAGGGCCGGACGTAAGGGAAAGGATAAAATTATAAAAAGCTGGATGAGGAGTTTTTAACGGGTTTTATGAAAAAAAATATTGCCATATACGACAGGTACCTGTCAACAGCGGGCGGCGGAGAGAGATACAGCTGTAAAATTGCAGAGGCCTTATCGAAAAAAGACGGATACGACATAGATTTAATAACTGATATATATGCCGACCTTGAAGAAATATCGGATAAGTTGAATCTTGATCTCAGGGGCGTTAATTTAAAGGTGTTTCCTTTCATATCGGAAGATTATGCTTCAAGAATTACCAGAAAATATGACCTTTTTATAAATGCGACCTATCTCAGTTCACTTCCTGCATACGGCAGAAAAAATATATATTTATGTTATTTTCCAACTCCTTTTGATGTTGATTTTAAATTTATACATAAATTCCTGCTGATTTTTTTCAGGCGGCCGGCCCTGTGGCTATTTAAAGCTGCAGACAGGATAGGAAGGGGTTTTAGTGAACTGGAAATAGAGGAAGGCCTGTATGAGCCGAGGAAGTTTTTATTGAGGAGGGGAAGCTGGAGCAGTGGAAGAGCCAGATTAAAAATCAGGGTATCCGGAAACTCGTTGAAACTGGGCCTTAAAAATCCGGCGGTGAGTGAGATAGATTCAATGAAAGTAGATGTAAGGGTATCTGAAGAAAAAAGAGGTGAAGAAAAACTATTTTACAGCAGGGATATCGTTTTAAAAAGAGGAGACAGGGAAATTATTGAAATTCCAGCAGGAACTTCTGATAAACCTAAAATAGTTATAATTTCATCAGATACTTTCATTCCTTCAGATATTGATAGGAATTCCAGAGATTCCAGAAAACTGGGCGTTGTAGTTTATAATTATAGTAAAATAGCTTTTTTAAGGAGAGTGATTTTAAGAGTTTTAGGGTACATACCATTATTCCTGGTTACCTACCCTGCGAATTTAGAATTTCTTGATACTTATCACAAAATAATTACAATCTCCGAATATTCAAGAAGGTGGGTAAGAAAGATATGGAAGAGGGAGAGCGATATACTGTACCCCCCGGTGGATATTTATAGTTTTAAAGTAAAAGAGAAGGAAAAAATTATTCTCAGCGTTGGCAGATTTTTCCCGGAACACCATAATAAAAAACAACTTGAGATGGTAAGGGTTTTCAGGCAGCTGGTCGACAGCCACCCTGAAGAAATGAAAGGATATACATTATATCTTGCAGGAGGTGTGAGCAGAAGAACCGACCATCTTGAGTATGTAAAGAAAATAACGGAAGAAAGCAGGGGTTACCCGGTTAAGGTATTTACGAATATAGAGTGGGAAAAGCTCGTAAAAATATTTGGAAGTTCGTTTATCTTCTGGCATGCTTCCGGGACGGGGGAAGATGAAGAGACTCACCCGGAAAAATTCGAGCACTTTGGAATTACCACCGTAGAAGCAATGGCAGCCGGGTGTATTCCCGTAGTCATAAATAAAGGGGGACAGAAGGAAATTATTAAAAACGGCTATAATGGGTTTTTATTCAACAGCTGGGAGGAGCTTAAATCCAGGACCATGGATATAATAAAAGGTAAGATAGATACGGAAAAAATAAGACTGAATGCCTCTGAAAGCTGCAGGAGGTTTTCCAATGCAAGATTTGAAAATGATTTGGAATCAATGGTTAGGCATATTATTGAATAATGATTAAAAATAATGATTGTAGTTATTGCAGGACGGGTTATTACGGGGATAAAAATTGGATATAAGCATCATAATCGTAAATTACAATAGTCTTGATTTTATAAAAAACTGCATTAAAAGCATTGAAAACGATGTAGAAAAAGATGGGCTGGATTATGAAATACTCTTAGTTGATAATAATTCAGATGACGGCAGCGTAAAGTTCCTGAAGGGAAAAAGCAGGGAAAACAGCAGACTGTATTTAATAGAGAATAAAAGTAATACGGGTTTTTCAAAAGCTTCAAATAAGGGAACGTTGAAGGCAAGGGGGCATTACCTTCTTTTTTTAAATCCGGATACGAAGTTTTTAAGTGGAAATTTTAGTGAACTTGTCAGATTCTATGAAGAAAGGGATAAAAATGGAAAGGCAGGGGTTACAGGGGCAAAAATTTTAAATTCTGATGGAACCCTGCAGTATGGTCAACGGTCTTTCCCCACCCCCGCACGTCAGTTTTATGAAAGTTATTTTCTGCATAAGATTTTTAGGAAAAACAGAATTTTCGGTTCATATTTTTTAAGCTGGTGGGACCATGATAAAGCCAGGGAAGTGGACTGGCTAACCGGCTCATTTATGTTTATAAAAAGGGATTATTTTTTAGAGGCAGGCATGTTTGACGGGGATTACTTCATGTATAGCGAGGACACGGACCTGTGCCTCAAATTAAAACGGAGAAATTATAAGAATTATTATTTTCCAGATATGGTGATAGAGCATGCGGATAGCGGTATTGCCTCAAGGGATATGGCCAGGCGGGAAGCAGGCATATGGAAGAGCAGGAGATTATATTTTAAAAAGAATTATTCTACAGCCCATGCAGTTATATTGAGTTTGCTCTACCAGGCTGGGATTTTTAACAGGATACTGCTTTTTTTAATCCTGTCTTTATTCAGGCCGCAGAGCGGAAGTATGAAAAGGGTTGTTTCTTGTTTTAAGGCGATAAGGATATATTACAGGAATTTATAATTATGAGAATAAAACAAAAAATCCTGGATGATGTAAGCTTTATAACTACGGTTTTTAATGAAGAAGAAAGCATTACCGGCTTTATGGAGAGTCTGATGGAGCAGAGCTGCCTACCCCGGGAAATAGTTATAGTTGACGGGGGATCCAGGGATGGTACACTCCGGAAAATTTCAGGTTTTTTAAAAAAAATAGGGTTGAACGAAAAAAATGCCGGGGAAACAGGGCATTCAAAAAGCGGTGATATAAAAATTGACGGGTGGCTGGAACTTGGAGATTCCGGCGTAAATATAAAAGTTATTGAGAAAAAAGGGGCAAATATATCTCAGGGTAGAAACGAAGCAATCAAAGCATCATCGGGAAGGATCATTTGTGCGAGTGATGCAGGGTGTGTTCTTGATAAAAACTGGATGGTTGAAATTACAAAATTTTACAGCAGTTCTTCCGCCGGGGTAGCAGGGGGATTAAGTTCGCCGTACTGCAGGAATTTTATAGGGAAGTGCCTGGCCGTCTGTGTTATGCCCCTGAAGGAAGAAATAAACCCGGGGAGATATATGCCTTCTTCCAGAAATATAAGTTTTACCAGGAAAGCGTGGGTTGATGCAGGCGGATATCCTGAAGATATGGATTATGGGGAAGATATGAAATTTAATTTTAATATAAAAAGTAAAGGCTACAGGATAAAGTTTAACCCGGATGCCGTTGTTTTATGGAAGATGAGGGAAAACCCTGCCAGGATATTCCTTCAGTTTTTCAGGTATGCAAAAGGGGATGCAGAGGGGAAGATGTATCCGCAACGCCATGTAATCAGGTTTTCAGCGTTCCTTGGAGCTGTATTAATTATACTGGGAGCAATTTTTTTAAGCAGCTGGATACTTTTCGCATTTGTGCCTTTTTTTATTTATTATATTTATAAGCCATATAGAAGACTTATAAAATCATTTATAAATAAAGATGATTGCAGTTTTTTGGGTATGGAAAAGCTGCTATCTATTATTTTTATACCAATATTGCTTCTCCACATTGACCTTTCAAAAATGTGCGGGTACATACGCGGCCTCATAAAATTATAATAAAATTATAAATTATTATAAATTAAAAATAAAAATTTCAAAAAAGTGTTTAAAATTTTTTGAATTTGTTTTATAATATAAACCAAAATATATAATTTAATAAA
>JAYEJA010000108.1:0-10371 GCA_034660395.1 Actinomycetota bacterium | reverse complement strand
TATAAGTTGATACTGAAGGTGCTGGAGAATAAGAAATTTATTGATGGAGAACTAGCGGAGGAGGTGGCTGCATAGTGAATATTGGAGGATATGTGGACTCTCATCCACAACATTTGACAGTATCTCTTAACTGACAAACAGTTGGCGTAGTAAAATTAAAATAAGTCCCGAGTTATCTTTTTCCCTGGCTTACGCTTCTGCTGTTATTATGCTGTTTTATAGCTTCAAGGTATCCCCCTTTAATTTGGGGTTCGTGCCTTAGAATCCATTCTAAGGCGTTTAAAACACAAATATGGGCTGTACTGCCTCTCTTACAGCTGGAATCCACTCAGTGCTTTATGTCCCTGGAATTGCCAGGCTGTATTTATATATATGGTAGTGGTGGTAATACTTTTATGCCTTAACTGCTGCCTAACAGTCTCAATATCACGGCTATTGATATATAACCAGGTAGCGTAAGTATGCCTGAGCGTATGAAAACTTATATTTTTCTGTATTCCGGAGGTCCTTCCGTATCTTTTAACCATAGTAGTTAAATACTGCCGGGATAACTTATTATCCTTTATATATTTTTTAAGATCTTCTATTTCCTGCATTAGTTCCTGGATCTGGTCTATCATCTATCTCCAGCTTTTGTAACTAAATTAACATATTGACCAAATACAAGTGGGATAGTCGTGGTTGCCCCCAGTACAGTTTCATATGACTCATTGCCACCAGCTAATCCCCATACTTCAATAATGTCATTTTCAATTAAACTAATATCTATGGTTTCAAAATAAAGCCAAGTCCTATCATCATAATAACCATAGCCACCTTTAGTCATGTTTACATGAAACTCTTGGTCACTTATTTTTTGTACAATTTCTGCTTTTATATAAATTCTTTCACCATAGTATTCGTCTGGATTTCTTAGCAAATCATCATATGTAACTTTTTCACAGCTTTCCTTGAGTTGCTCCACACTTTCTTTTGCTGTAATAGAAATTTCTTCCACACTTTTACTAATTCCATCTGTAGCTACAACCACAATTTTTGATTCTCCAATTTCTGATACAGCAAATTCAATTTCTTTCCCTTTAAGCGTACTACCGTCAGGCAAGGTCCAGGTTATCTCAACTTCATCTCCTTCGGGATCCTCTGTACCTTCGGCAGATATTTCTAAAGTATCTCCATAATTACAAGATATATTCTTCTCACTTAATACTATATTTGGCGGTTGGTTAACAATATTAATCATTATTGAATCTTCCACTGTTTCTTCACCATCAGAAACTATTAACTTTATTTCGTAATCACCAATTTCAGTAAAAACCATATCAAAAATACCACCTGTCTTTTTAGTACCATCCCAAAGAATCCATTCATAGGTTAATGTATCACCATCAACATCACTACTCTCAAGAGCACTAAAATCAAACTCAGTATTTATTCCAGCCAAAGGATCTTTATCTACTGTTATTTTAGCAACTGGGGGGGGTATTTGGTTTTTCTTCAGCTTCCTCTTCAGGCTCTCCAACAGTAATCTCCTCTTCAGTTTCTTGAGCCTGTTCTTCTACCATTTGACCACTTGGACCTGGTGTGCTGCAGGAGAAAGAACCAAAAGTTATAAATATTGTAAATATTAATAAAGGTATTAAATAGCGAGTTTTTTTAGATTTCATAAATATTCCTCGTTTTTAAGAATTAACAATTGTGTGATTTTCTTTATATTTTTTTTGTCTACATTTATTTTAATTTTTAATATTAATTAATCCCAAGACCAATTACAATTATATGCTTTCCCAATAAATTTAGTTGCTAACTTTCCAATTGAATTTGGTATACCTGGATAATCTCCTTCAAAAGCAATTTTATCATCAGGATACAATGTAATTTTTTCCCAAACTTCCCCCGAGCACCTTAACATTGGGCTCAGTACCGCAATTAGTTCAGAATTATCATCATATAGGGCAACGCATATTCTTATGTCGTCTGCTTTTTCGTTTGATATATTTATAATTTCACCAACAACCTGGTAGTCACCATATTCTCCTTCCATCCCTTCTATTTTTCTAACTTCAAGATTTTGGCTTTCTTTACCAGTTTTATCATAGTCAATATTAGCCTTAGCATAAAACTCAATATTGGGATCATCAATTTTTTCTAATATTGTAGATTCACCTAAGTAAGCTTTTTCACCGGGTTTTATTACTTCTGGGGTTGAGAGCACAGATGATATTACCCCAATCACATAATCTTCCATATCATAAATGGAAATTTGGATATTCTCAATTTCAACTAAGGTATCCCCGGTATTAGTGATCTCAACAGCGCCGTGGACCCAAATGGTACCTATAGAATCTTTCCAGATATGGGCTGCAACTTGGGTTACTTCAGCATTTACATTTTCAGCTTCTTTATCTGTAGCCTCTTCCTTCCCAAGGGTTATATCTTCTTCAGCTGTTGTTTCATCTTTAATAATATCAGTGAGGTTAAATACTTCTTCAGGATCAGGAATAGGCTATGTAGCTAGCTTCCATTCTCCGTCTATTAGCACCAGTTTAACTTTATGATTGGTTTGGATATCGGGAGTTTCCTCTAATACCTCCAAAAAGATAGGCCTAAACAAAGAATCTAATTCTTCCTCGGTTGCTCCTCCTAGTGCGGCTGTAAAAGCAACTCCCAATGCCTCACCAATAAATTTACCAAATAGCAACTCCATGTTGGGCCATTCCACTACAACTTGAACTATAGCTGTATCATTTTCTATCTCATGTCCTTCGGTAGAAAGATTAACACGCTCCATAAAAGCCTTGGCAATTTCATCAGTAAACATTTCCTCGTCTTCATCAGGCCAGAGCATCCCCTGTACCATTTTATCGTCTACGCCTTCAGCAAAATAGCCTGAAGCTTTTTCATAATCCATCCTTTTCAAAGCAGACCAGGATTCCTGCACAGCATTCTCTGGATTGGGAATACGAGTAGAGCAACCATTAGAAAAAGTTATAATTAATATCAAGATTAGTAAAGGTACTAAATAGCTAGTTATTTTATCTTTCATAAATGCTCCTGTTCACTCAAATTTATTATGATAAGTTTATATAAATTATTTTTTATTCTCCAGTTTAAAGATTCTCTCTTCTAGTTCTTTTAATTTATTATTATAACTCACCTTATCTATAATAGCCTGTCTTATAAATACAGAGGTACACAATCCCGGTTTTTTAGCTTCTTTTTTGGCTTTGTTTATAAGGTTTTTATCAATTCTTAAGGAATACATTATCTGTTCCATTAATCCAACATTTCTTCTCTTTCCTTATTAACAATGCAGAATCACTCCCCAGGTTTTACTTGTAACATTATCTCATTAAATCCTGTGAAAGCTGCTAATTATTTTGGTAAAAACACCACCCAAAAAGCTTATGCTCCTGTCTTTTTTTTACCCCTCCCACTATTTCGTATAAATTTATTCTCCATCTTTGCGAAGTTCAACCAACCGCCAGTTATCCTCTTCTTTTAAATGTTCTTCTTGACTTACCAGTCTGCTTTATTTCTAATCCAGTCCTTCGTAAGATTCCAATTGGTTTTCGTATCCATAAAGCACCATTTGAAAATCAAATCCCCAGTTATTAAATGCATTCTTTAAATCCTAGTTTTTATACTTTACTGTAAACTCCTTAATATCCAACAGCTTGCGCACCATATTCAGCTTGCTGCCGTGTAAATCCTTCGAATTCGAGTTGAGCAATTAATCCAGTTCGTGAAAATGACGAATAATCTAAATAATCTTGAGCCGTTAATGCGGCTTGCTCATTCCAATCAGCTCCGCATCTATCTACTCCATACACGGCTTCTTCGTGTGTATATCCCTCATACTTTAATTGCTCGACTAACCCACTATAAGAAAAGGCTGTATAGTCTAAGTAATCTAATGCAGTTCTTAATGCATTCTTTTCACCCAATGTTGCACTGTCTGTTTCTCCTGAACTAGTTTCAGCAGTAGTTGGATCTTCTTCCCCTTCCTCTGGTTCTTCCTCTACTCCCTCTTCTTCTACAGGCTCAACTGGTTCTTCTTTGGGTTCCTCTACAACTCCCTCAGGCTCTTCTTCGGTTACTTCTTCTATAAAATCTTTTATTTCTTTCCTATATTCTGCATAAACAGCCTTATCTACATCAGTTTCATCATCTTCTATCATGCCATATTCTACATAAGCAATTAGTATCAGGGTATCCTCTTTTTTTATCTCCTGATTTATTGCTTCTGCCAAAGCAAATTCTCTTGATTCATTCTCTTTAAGCCAGCCTGTTCCTTTTATTGCCCCCTCTGAAGACCACTTTATATTAAATTCTTCATCTATAATTACGCCTGCAATAAAACCGACTATGCCTTCATCTGAATTCCAACAATAACTTAAGGTTTCTTCTCCATTAAGCTTTCCTGAAATACCAAGCACATCTCCTTCTATAATTGAAAAAGGGTCGCCTCCATCAACATCGATATCAGTAAAGCTTGCAAGCTTAGGGTCAACCACTCTTATCTTCCCCCATATATCTGGAAAATTTTCAGCATAGCTAAAACTTAATTCTTTATCTGTTTCCTCCCTGTCCTCAGCTGTTTTCTCTTCTTCGGTAATTTCAGTTTCTTCTTCTGCTACCGCCTCTTCTACTTCTTCTTCAGTTTCTGTTTCAACAGATTCTTCTCTCGGCTCTGCTTCTGCTGTGCAGGAAATACTGAAACTAAGCACCAGCAAAAACCCCGTAAGGATAGCCAGTAGCTTTTGTAACTTTTTCATAGTTGCCTTTCCTTTATTTATAAATTTTATACTATTATAAAACATTTAATTTAAATTGCTAAATTGCTGCTGTCTTTAAGTCTACAGTGTTTTAAATTGATTCTAAGGACTTAGAATGTTGACTTTCGTTTACTTTTTTTAACCTTTTTAAAATGGTTTTAGGTCCATTATCTACTGCACATTACAAAAAGCACAGGTTTGTTCATCTTATCGATGCTAATACTATTAAATCTCCTTAAATTTTTATTGCTACCAATAGTGTGTAACGTTTGCGGACCAAAAGAAATGCAATAGCCCTTGCCACTTGCTTTTAGCCTGCTGTTAGGTAAAATAGCCTACTAAATTGAAATTTTTACGCTTTGCGTTCAATATTATTCTTAATTTCTGTAAGAGTTTCATTTATGCGAAAAATTATAATTAATATTTCGCAGTATACTCTTACCACAATGGGCCCAAGAAAAATATATCCTAATCCCAGCCCGACTGTGCCTGCACCTCCATACGACATTCTTGCACCATCAACAATCATAACAATACCACCAATAACACATGCTGAAACGCCAATCCAAAATATAATCGTAATAATTACTGGCGTTATCATTTTACGAAACGATAAAAAGTCCTTCATTTTTTTTGGCCTCCTCTAAAGTAGTTTATAAATACAGGCTATTTTACCTAACTTCTAGTAAACACAAGCTCGTTACAATTAAATAAATTAATTTTTCTAACTTCATTGCTCCTAATTTCTTTTTAATATTCTTTGCCACCAGGGAAGCCTATTCTCATCTATATATTTTTTATGCTATGTGTAAAAACCCTTTAGGGTTTAGGACTTATTAATGCTATTCTGGATTTACTGATAAATACATTGAATTCATTAAATTAGAATATTCATGTGCTATAGCTTCAGCTTCATTACTTAATTCATCCGCCTTTATATCATATTCAACACCATCACCATAATAATACTTTGCAATATATTCAAACTCTCTCTTCTTAATTTCTTGCCATTGATCAATTAAGTCAATTGCTTTGAGCATATCGGGCTGTTCCATCCTCGTATAATATACCACCGCTAATCAAATTGATCAATTAAGTCAATTGCTTTGAGCATATCGGGAGTAATTTCTTTAATACCACTATCTTTTAAAATATTTTCTTTCGCCATTGATATCACTAAAAAGTCAAATCCTACCTTGCTTGATAAATCCAAATATCTTTTTGCAACCTCTTCTTATTGTAAACTTCTTCAATAAAATAGGGAATCCTTTTCAGAACCTCTGCGTATGTCTCATATTCAAACATGTAGACATTAATAATTTTGCTAATATTTATATAAAATATTAAAAATGGCCAGGTTCCAAAGGTATAAAACCATTAAGGCTATAATTTAAAGGCCTCAGATTGCATTCTGGGAAGCCATTTTTTAGAAGTTTTTCTCTCCTGGTGATTTTCACTGAAAATACTCTTTAATTCTTATTATACATATTAAGCGTAGCATATAACAGGGTTTTAGAGTGTCAAGTATAAAGCGAACTATATAGCAAAAATCAGTAAAGATAAAGAGGTGTCTTTTTTATAGTTTATAAATTGAGAGTACCAATATAATTATTAAAGGTATTCATCCTTTCATCATCTAAAAAATTAACAGAATATTTGTTAGAAACGTAAATATGTACCTTGCCTATATCACATTCAAGTGTAATATCGCCAGCGGAATTTTGGGAGATTGTATTGTAACCTTCATAATAATCCAAATCTTCAGATGGAACTTCACCTATGATAACAATCTTAGGATTGATTTTTTTGAGCCAGCTATCTGGAACTTTTCCAGTGTCTCTGCCATGATGAGGAGCAAACAATATATCGACTTTGTCCATTACAATTTCATCTTTTATCTTTTCCATAAAATCAGATTCAAGGTCTCCCATCCAAATAATTGCCGGCCCATCAGCTAAAGTATATTTCATAATAATAGAAATATTGTTGGTGCTTTCCCCTTTTTCTGCACTTTTTAAAGCATTTTTATAATGTTCATTAGTTGCTATTGGCCAGAGAATGTTTATACCTGAGCTACCTCTATTTACGTCTTCATCATCTTTACCGCTCTCATTCATCCATTTTCTCGAACACCCTCTTTCTAAATAGAAAACCTTTTTTAAATCATCTCGCAACCTGCAATATCTTAAGAAGTCTTTTGTCTCATCTTCTTTAGTTACCTTGTTCTTCACACAATAGAAATTTAATATATTGATTTTATCATCTAAATATTCCAGGTCATGGAAGTGATCTTCATCAGGATGAGTCGAAATAAATCTAGTAATACTTTTACCCTTCTTTTTTGATATTATTTCATTGACAATTTCATCCTTATTATTGTCTGATAAACAAATGTCGCAGATGGTGAAGTTGTCAGAGCCATGATTTATATAAAATGTATCTCCATCTTCAACAGAAAAAGATTTTACTATACTCATCTTATCCTCCAGACGAATTAATTCTTTTATTTATATATTGGGTTTGCTTCCTATATGAAAATAAGAAAAGTAATAAAAGCAAAAAAATAAGAATATATGGACTCCAAAGTTTTAAGGCTGGAGATGATAATTCAATAAGATCATAAATTTTTAGTAAGAGCAGAAGAAAAAGCGTTGAACAAAGGGTTCGGTATGTATTATTGCTTTCAGATAGTATCTCTATTTTATCGTCTTTTTTTGATGCCTGTACGAATTTATTGTAGTCCGCAAACTTTAAAAAATTGGTTTTCTTTAAAAAAGGTTCAATTATTAAAGAACCGAATCTGCTTATTATCAAACCAATGAAATAATATATAAAAGCCCCAGTTATAAGATTATCATAGATAAATATATACGATGTAAAATTCGTAGCTATAACCGAAAAAAGTATCCCAGGAAATAAGTAATTAAAAAGATTATATGAAGAAATTTTGTCTAATAAATCTTTCATTAGATAAAAAATAAAATTAATAAAATCTTAGAAAGAAAATATGCAATAGATAAATATTATAATTCTAATTAGTAAAAAATGATAATTTTAATAATCAGATAGGATCAAATTTTTTGACGATATTTTGGCTATGATTATTGCTAAAATATCTTTCCCTGGTTTCTTTCATAATATCATTATAAGGTTTTTGTGATTATGGGTAGTTAATTATCATCCTAAAGCCAGACACCATTGCATTAGAAATATTATTAATCAAACCTTATTATTATTTTTGTAGTTTAAACTCCCTTTAATACAATAGCCTAAGAAATCCCTGTTCTTGCTAATGAAGTCATTTAACCTTCTAAGCCTGTATTCAAAAAAATAATCAGGATCAACCCCAAAAGCCCTGGCTATTTTTTCTATAAACTCATCCTTTGGCGGTAAGACTTTGTTATTCATAATATCGCTGAGAAAAGATTTAGAAAGGCCGGTTCTTATAGAGATTTGCCCCAGGGATAAGTTCTGCTTATTCTTTAAATCTCTAAAAGCAAGATAAAAATCCTTGATAGTATAAATTTTGTTTTCGTTGGTACTCACACGGAAAGTGTAAATTATTTATAAAATTATTGGTAATAAATATTGACAAATGCGTTAAAAAGGGTTATCGTAAGCGCTGATTCGTACATTAAAAGAAGGGTTAGCTAGTTGACTAGATTAGAAGAAATATTAAAAGAAAAAGGAATTAAACAGGTCTGGCTGGCCAGGAAAATAAATAAAAGTCCGGCGGAATTAAGCAGGTGGCTGAAGGGTAAAAGAATGCCCTCTAATGAAAACATGAATAAAATCGCAAAGGTATTAGGGGTCTCTAAAAAAGAGATTTTTTTTAATTATAAAGTTGTAGTTAGTGCGAACGGTAACTGCAACAAGGATAAATCAGAGTTAATAAAAAGAGAAGGGAAGCGGCGGAGGAAAGAGAAACAGAAAAAAATTTAAAAACAAAAGAATAAAAGGAGTAGAAATGAAGAAAATATTAAAAAAGTATTTGGTTTTGATGTTGGCCGTATTTCTGGGTGTTATGTTTACAGCACCTGCAGCGATACATGCACAGGAAATAGTGTCGTTAGAGGTAACTCCTGAACCCGGAGAAATACCTGCACTGGGACAAACTATACAGTATACGGCTACAGCGATTTATGATGACGACAGCGAAGTTGACGTTACAGATACTGCTACCTGGGATATATTTGACGCTGGGATAGCCACGAATGATAGCGGAGGGCAATTCACTGGAGTTTCATCAGGTTCGACATATGTTACTGCTAAGTTTGGCGGATTAACCAACGGTGCAGAATTATTTGTCAACCAAGGCACCATGGGGCTAGGTCTTGGAAGCCCGGATGAAACGACATATTTTACCCTTTATGCGACTGCCTGCAACGGCCTGCCATGGGAACTTGTTGTAACAGATGATGATAGTAGTGTGAAAGTACTTACAGCATCAGGCACAATACCGTCAGATGAATGGTGGGGTCATGAGGTTTCCACAACTCTTTCAGCAGGAGACTATACTGCTATTTTCTCCATAGACGAAATTACCCAGGATACCAGAAACTTTTCCATATGGGGATTTGAATCATCTTTCGATATATCAGTGGGATATGCAGGTGAAACAACCACGTTTACTCTTAATGCCACAAACTCATCGGGAAAGACAGCCGACTTTTTATTGGTGGATGACGATACCGGGAGTCTTGTTTATTATGATGATTCAATCCCTGTTGACAGCGATGATTGGAGTTCTACCATTGACCAGACGCTGGAAGCAGGAAATTATTGGGCCGGCTTCCGGATTGAAGACTACTGGGCTGGTGGCTACGATTTTTCTGTAGTGGCACGCGGTAAGCCAAAGTCACCGGTAGAAGAAAAATCAGCACCTAAAGAACATAAGCCGGCAGGACCAGCCATAAACGAGAAGCCATTATCAAGCTATGAAAATACAAACTCTGGATTTACAACCCTATTTTATAATAGGCTTCTACTTAGGGCTCCAGAACAAGAAGGACTGGATGCATGGATAGCTGGGCTTGAAAGCGGAGCTATAACTGGCGCAGATGTAGTAGAAAGGTTTATATTTGGTGAAGAGTGTCAGACTAGAATCTCAGATTATACTAATGAAGAATTTATTACATTTTTGTATAAAGCACTCTTTAACAGAGAACCTGGTACTGATGGTTATAATGCTTGGCTGACCAGAATGAGTGCTGGCATGACTAAAGAAGAAGTTGTAGATAGATTTGTTCATGGTGAAGAATTTGTAAATTTGTGCAACACTTTTGGTATTACACCTTATGAAGGCTATGTTGATACCAGTGAATAGCCGAAATTTACAAACGAAAGAACGTAAGATGTAAGTTAAAACTGAAAAATCCCTTAGAAAAGTTCTAAGGTCTGATCCCCTAGATGTTGAGTAACCTAAAGCGTGAGCCAGGGTAAAAGATAACTAGGGGATTTATTTTTTATATTTAAAATAGTTTAATTTTTTATAGCTTTTTTGTGATATAGTTCTTATTTTAGTATATCTTCTATTTTACCTGTGTTATAATACTTATAATTGGTATTTTAAGTATTTTTATATATTTTTAATTAT
>JAYEJA010000107.1:0-2031 GCA_034660395.1 Actinomycetota bacterium | reverse complement strand
TCTTGCAATATAACAAAAGAGATAGCAAAATATCTTGGTGTGCATTATTCTACGGTGAGCAGGGCGACTAAGAAAATTAATCGGAAAGATAAAATGTGATATTGCAAGACCTGACCCCGGGAACTTACTAATAGTAATCTAAAATACAATCCTTTCCAAAATAAATGGGAATACGCTCCTTCAGGAAGTGTTCTTAAGTATAATGCTTTTACAGATTTATGGAGTTATGAATAATTAAAAAATATATCAAGGGTTCAAATTTTTATCCTTGATAGTTAATCAATTTGATGCCGGTAACTTACACGGCTCAATGCTTCGCGCTTAGAATATATAGAAGCATTATGGGTAATGCACACAGGAGAGAATTTTAAAGTGCGTCAAAGAACTGTTCCCCGGCACACTGAATACTTTTTGCAATTACTTAAATAATTAATAACGAGGAGGATCAGATTAGGTGTATAGTTTTGAAGAAAATATTTATAAAGGCCATCCCATTTTAAGATTATTAAGGGATGGAGAGTCAGTACTTGATGAAGCAGGATTTATAATAGGACCAGGATTTGGTATAAAAAAGGCAAAGATGATTATAAATACTATGGCTCAAATAGAGATATTTTTTAATTCAAATGGAGCAAAACCGCCGAACGATATTGAAATATATATTGATCAAGGCAAGTATAATATACCGTGTTATTGCAGAAAATACATTAATTTTAAAAGAGGGGACACTATAATTGAAAAACCTTATTTAAAAATATGGAATAATGACAAAAGTATTGGATTTGGCCTGGTAAAAGCAGAGGGGTTAATAACACTAAAGAATGAAATAGAAGATTTTATTAGAAAAAATGATAACAGAATGTGATTCTAATAAATGTGATTGGAAATAAATTGTGGCACATCCTATTTATCTCGTATATAAACAGTTGCCTTACTGAAGGAGTAACAAGGGTCAGATACTGTCTTAAAAGTCAACCCCAACTCTCCCTAAAAGACACACAGGCTAAAAAAGTCAAGATTTAATAAAACAGAGGGACGGTTCTTCGTTTGACAATATGTTAGCAAATAATAGGGACACATCCCATTTTCTTAAATAGGGAAGGGGTACCAAGTCAATAGTCCGGTAACTTTTGGGTTGTCCTGGAAGAAAAGAGGTGAGAGAGATAATAAAAGAGTAGATTGATTCTGGAAGGATTGAAAATATATAGCAATTAAAAAGATATCATCGGGAAACAGAAAAATATTATTTAAATTTAAAGGGAGGATTTCGAATTATGAAAAGGAAATTATTTTTAGTCGGTTTAGTTTTATTGTTGGCTATGTTTTTAGTAGGTTGTAGCGGGGGAGGGATAACAACTCCTGCTACTGATGAAGCTAAAATAAAGAGCACTATAAACGAATATTTTCTAGCCTTAAATGATCAAAACTGGAGCAAGGCAAAAAGTTATTGTATTTATAAATCGGATATGTATTATGCCATTTGTCAAATGGAAGATTTAGCTAATACCATACATGCCTATTGTAATACCATAACTGTCAATGCCGTAGTAAAGATTTATGATGTATCTATTTATGGGAATTATAGTCAGGCTTATTGTTATTTCACTTATTTAATAACTTATTGTGGCTATTATGAAAGTGATAGCGGATATGTTTATTATGATTTGCAGAAAGTTGGTAATAGCTGGAAGTTGTATTAGGGGCAGGGAATGCGAATTAAAAGAAAAAAAGATATTATTTTGAAAAAGGGATAAGAGGGTCAGGTCTTGCAATATAACAAAAGAGATAGCAAAATATCTTGGTGTGCATTATTCTACGGTGAGTAGTGCGACTAAGAAAATTAATCGGAAAGATAAAATGTGATATTGCAAGACCTGACCCCGGGAACTTTAGTTGCTTGGAACATGGATAGCAAAACAACAAGATTTAGATTTTTATCTTGTCAACTTGGTATTATCAGAACGAGAGAAAAACATTGAAGCGATTTTTAAAAGGCATCTCTACGAAAACCAAAGGATGAAATTCATTCGA
>JAYEJA010000106.1:0-2032 GCA_034660395.1 Actinomycetota bacterium | reverse complement strand
GGAATAGTTGTCCCTCCTTGGCCGCATATAACCGGAGCAATAGGTGCAGCAAAATATGCGTATGATACCTCCAATTCAGGTGGTTTTAGGGAATTTGAAAAAATATCAAATCTAAAATACAGTGTAGGGCCTTATGAATGTATAAATAAAGGGTGTGGAAATGACTGCAACATAACAATGGCTAAAATCGGGGATGAAGAGTTTTATATAGGTGACAGATGCCAGAGATATAGTGCAAAAAAAGATGAGAAAAAAATAAAGCCACCCAATTTATTTAAAGAGAGGCAGAAGATAATGGAGGATGCATGCAAATGAAAGTTGGAATTCCAAGAGGCTTATTATTTAATGATTTCTCGCCCTTGTTTATTCCCTTTTTTAATTATTTAGGAATAGAAACTGTTGTTTCAGATGAAACTAATAGGAAGATAATAAATCGTGGTCTAGAGATAGTACCGGCAGAATATTGTTTTCCAACAAAGGTTGCCTATGGCCATGTTGACAATCTGCTAAAAAAACTAAAAAAAGATGATTTTATTTTTATTCCTCATATTGCAAACACAGGAGAGCTAATTAGCAGCTATAAGTATTCTGTTACATGTCCATGGACACAATCTGCACCAGATCTCATGAAATCTGCACTAAAGCTCACCGAAGGAGGCCTTAACTTGGAAAAGATTATTTCTCCTTCACTGTTTTTTGATTGGGGATTAAATCATATTGAGGATCAGATGAAGAAAGCTGTAGCAAAGATGGGTCATAGCACAAAAAATGTTAGGGCTGCGCTTCAAGAGGGATTAATAAACAAAGAAAGGTTTGATAAGAAAATTGAGGAAAAAACAAAAGAAGTCTTTGATTCTATTAAAAAATATAAAAAAAACGAACCTGCTTTTTTGGTGATGGCAAGACCATACACAGCTTATGATGCAAATGTTAATAATGATATTGTAAATAAAATTTTAGATGCTGGCTATCTGGCAATACCTCTTGAACTTGCTCCCATAGGGTCAATAGATATTTCTAAACAAATGCCAAAAATGTACTGGATACAGGGCCAAAAGAAGTTAGCTGCAATAGAATTATTAAATAAAAATAAAAACCTGTTTGGAATTGATGTAACCTATTTCGCCTGCGGTCCTGATACCCAGATAAACCAGCAAATGAGATGCAGAACACAAAAGCCATTTTTAACAGTGGAAATGGATGAACATACTGGAGATGCTGGGATTGATACTAGATTACAGGCATTCTTTAATACTGTTAAATCTTACTTAGAAATAGGAGCAAAGCAAACCAACAAGGTTTTTAGTGTTAAACTAAAAGGTCTTGATAAGATTAAAGACAAAAAAATTCTTCTTTTTCCTCCAATGTCAAAACATAATTATGCACTATCCGCTGTTTTTAATGCCTATAAAATTCAATCAAGGGTTTTAGAAGTAAGTCCTGATGAAACTATGGAAAGAGCGAGAAGCTGTACGTGCGGCTTAGTATGCACACCCTATCTACATACTACAGAGGCTATGCTTAATTTTATGCAAAAACCAGAGTTTGACCAAGAGAAATTTGCCTTTTTTCAGGCAACAACTGCTTGGGGCCCGTGTAGACTAGGGCAGTATGCAAGCCTGGAATCTCTTTTATTCCAAAAAAAGGGGATAGATGTTGATATAATAATAGGGGGTGAAATAGGGAACGAATTTAATCTTGGCATGCCCTTACTAATTAAGGCCTGGTCTGGTATTACCGCAGTTGACCAACTTGAAAAAATGAGAATGCACACAAGACCCCATGAGGTTAATAAAGGAACCTCAGATCAGATTTATGAGAAATATCTGAAAAGGCTTCTTGATTATTTAGCAGATCCAAAAACTAATCTTGGAAAAATAAAAACCTATTTAACTATTGGGAAGGCATTTTTTTCTAACTTATTTAATGGAAAATTATCTCCCATTGAGGAAATCCTACAAAAAGCTCAAGAGGAATTTTCTCAAGTCAAAAAAACTAATGAAGAAAAACCAAAGATAGGTATGGTTGGCGA
>JAYEJA010000105.1:0-10503 GCA_034660395.1 Actinomycetota bacterium | reverse complement strand
CGATGTTTATAAAACCAAGGAAATAAATTTTGTTGCTCAACAATTGGAACATATTGTTAATAACGTATCTGAAGGTTTTATTATGACTGATGAAAATGGCAATATTACTTATGGTAATGATAATACTAAAAAACTACTAAAAATAGACAATAACATCGTAGGTAAAAAGATATATGATATAGCACCCTTTTCCCAAATTGTAGATGCTATAGAAAAGAAATTCAATATTGAAGAAAGAGAGTATAATTTTGCAAATACTGAAGGTAAATTTATTCGATGCTATATAAAGCTCAATACTATTATTAGTAATGAAGGGAATATTATAGGTTTTATTGCTATTATTAAAGATGTAAATGATGTAAAAAAAACATTATCAAATTTATTAAGGGAAAGTCAAAGAGAAACTAAGTTGCAAGATATTAAGGGAAAAAGTAAAGTAGTATTTAAAATTAGAGAACAGGTAATAATGGCTACAAAAAGCACCTCTACTGTATTGATTCAAGGAGCTACCGGAACAGGGAAGGGGCTAGTAGCTCGAGCTATTCATTACAATACCATGGGACGAGATGGGCCTTTTGTGGTAATTAATTGCTCTGCGATCCCAGCGGAATTGTTAGAAAGCGAATTGTTCGGATATGAAGAGGGTGCTTTTACTGGCGCAAAAAAAGGCGGGAAAATTGGCAAATTTGAACTGGCTAACAAGGGTACAATCTTCTTGGATGAAATAGGAGATATGCAGATTTACATGCAATCAAAACTTTTAAGAGTATTGGAAAGCAAAAAAATCCAAAGGGTAGGAGGACTTAAAGAAACTGATGTTGATGTTAGGATAATAGCAGCTACAAATCATAATTTACATAATCTAGTTTTTTCCGGTCATGGACAATTTAGGAAAGATTTATATTATAGGTTGAATGTTATTCCAATTTTTATTCCACCTTTGTCAGAGCGGAAAGAAGACATTCCAGGGCTGGTTGAATTTTTATTAGTTCGATATAATCATATTTTTAAAAAGAATATTAAAGGATTAGACACGCAAACGAAAGATATTTTTATGTCCTATCTCTGGCCGGGAAATGTAAGGGAACTGGAAAATGTTATAGAATATTGTATGAATGTGGAGAATGGCACTATTATTTCATATCATAATTTAATCCAATATCTGAAAACATACGCCACCAATAATAATAACCATAAGAATTCTCTGAAATCTATATTGCACAAATATGAAAAAGAAATTTTAATAGAAAAAATGTCAAAACATGGGCATACTTTATATTCAAAGAAGATTATTGCAAAAGAACTTAACTTAAGCTTACCAACTTTATATAGAAAATTAAGGTTTTATAATATCGATAGTTATCATAAATGATAATATATTATCATTTATGATAAATCTGCCTAACTATTGATATCCAATGGCAGAGGGGTATTCTTTAAACTTATAATTATCATAAATGATAATTATAAGTTTTTTTATTTTATCTTGATTGATAGACTAACTGCTATTATTTATTGGTGTTTGGAGAGTTTTAAGATTTTTGGCACAAAACTTGCTCCACTAAAGTAATATTGAAGGTATTTTTTTATCAAAGTATTAAAAGAGCCGTTATTAATTTGAATTAGAGCTTAAAGAATTAGTGTATAAAATAGTTGTTTTCTGAATCAGTAATATAATTTGATATTGCTATTAAATAAAAACGAGCATGGAGGTGATATAACCATATATAGTAATTTAAGCAGCAATGTATTTTAAATAAATAAATAAAAAGGAGAAATTCAAATGAAAAATAAGAGTGCCTTACTTTTAGTTACATTAATCTTAATTTTTTCTGTGTTAGCAGCTACAGCTACTTTAAGTGCTAAAGAAATCGAGATTAAATTTGCTCATGAAGAACCTGGTGATGCAGCAACTTCAAGTATTCATGCCGCAGCTTTAGTCTTTAAGAATATCGTTGAAACTCAATCTAATGGAGAAATGGTTGTTAATATCTATCCGGCCAGTTCAATGGGACAACAGAGAGAGAGAATGGAACTGACACAGGCTAATGTTCTACAAATTAACATTGCTTCCATCGGCGGAATCGCCCAATTTTATCCCGAAATAAGTGCTATTGATCTTCCCTTTGCTTTTTCTAACGTTGCTGTTGCAGATACAGTATTCGACGGAGTATTTGGAGATAAATTAAAGAAAAATATTTTAGAGGAAACCGGTTTGAGATTTTTAGGAGTTAGTGGTGGAAGTTTTTATGTGTTAAGTAATAATGTAAGACCAATAAAGACCCCTGAAGATATGAAAGGTATTAAATTCAGGACCATGTCTGTTCCCAGTCACATAGCGATGATACGGGCATTGGGAGGTGCAGCAACTCCTGTGGATTGGGCTGAACTCTACACTTCTTTGCAGACTGGCGTTGTAGATGGGCAGCACAATCCCATCTCCATTATGGCAATTGGTGGATTACAGGAAGTTCAGAAATATGTCACGCTGACTAATCATCTTTATGGAGTTGATTGGTGGTTTACCAGTCAGGATTTTTATGAGGAACTTACAGAAGAACAAAGAAGGATATTCATCAACGGATATACCAATGCTATAAAAGTTGGCAGAGGTACTAAAATGATGTTAGAAGCAACAAAGTTTGGTGTCAATTTTTTGGAGGCATCCGGAATAAAGGTCTATTCACCTTCTTCAGAAGAACTGAATCAATTCAAAGAACTGACAATACCACCTGTTTTAGATACGTTAGAAGAAGAATTAGGTCAGGAAGGTGTCGATTTAGCAAACGAATTATTAGATGCTGTTAAAAAAGCAGAGGATCTGTTATATAACTAAAAACGTTGTTTATTTAACATAGCAGGGGATGAGACAGAAAAGAATGTCTTGTCCTTTGCTATGTCTACTATATGAGTAAGGAGTAAATATTTTGTTAATTAATTCATTTGCCAAGAAAGCAAGCGACATACTAGAAACCATTACTGCAGTACCTCTAATCATTATGGGAGGAGCAATGGTTGTTATTGTTTTCACAGGTACTATATCCCGCTATGTTTTTAATAACCCCTTCTTATGGACAGAGGAAGCTTCTCGATACCTTATGATCTGGATTGCTCTTGTAGGAGCCAGTATTGCGCTAAAGAGAAAAGAACATGTGACCATGCAGATAGTAGTCAGTAAATTTTCTCCCAACATACAAAGGATAATTCGACTGATTGTCATGCTGTTCATTCTTTATTTTCTTTATGTTTTAACTGAAAGAGGCTATATTATGGCTATAAAGTCCCAAAGGCAGGCATCTCCAGCTCTTAATATTTCCATGTTTTGGCCTTTGATTTCTGTACCGGTATGCGGCTTGTTGACCTCTATTCAGGCGATATTACAGATAATTATAGATATAACAGAGATAGGTGATAAACAATGATTACTTTTATACTGATTGTATTTTTTTTATTGCTTTTAGCCGGTTGCCCTATTGCTTTTGCCTTGGGTATAACCGCTGTTCTAACTTTTGTCAGGATGGATGAGCCGGTTTTATTAATGCTGGTACCGCAAAGATTTTTTTCCGGAATCAATCTATTTGCTTTAATGGCGATGCCCTTTTTTATGCTGGCCGGGGATATTATGAATAAGGTACGGATAACCCATCGACTTGTTAAGCTGGCAAATGTACTGGTAGGGCAAATACAGGGAAGTTTAGCCTACGTCAATATTTTGGCAAGTATATTTTTTGCAGGTCTAACCGGTGCGGCCGTATCTGATACATCTGCCTTAGGCACTATGCTTATCCCGGCTATGGTGGAAGAAGGTTACGATAAACCTTTTTCTGCTGCCATTACTGCTGCTTCTTCCGTTATTGGGCCCATCATTCCACCCAGTATTATTATGGTAATCTATGGAGCTATGATGCATGTATCCATTGCAGGACTGTTCGCTGCTGGGATTGTGCCCGGAATTATGGTAGGAGCTTCTTTAATGATTTCTGTGAAATATTTTGCTAAAAAAAGGAATTACCCTGTTGGGGGCAAAAAGTCTGATTTTAAAGAGATTTTAGTTAGTTTTAAGGATGCTTTTTTCCCGCTTTTGATGCCGATAATTATTTTGGGAGGTATTTTAAGTGGTGTATTTACGCCGACTGAGGCGGCAGCGATTGCTGTTATTTATGCCCTCCTTGTGGGATTTTTTGTTTTTAAAAATTTGAAGTTAAGGGATATACCTGAACTGATTTATAATATGGTACGAAATAGCGGGTCAGTATTTATTATCTTGTCAGCTGCGGCTATACTAAGCTGGATTCTTGCCAGTGAGCAAATTCCTGAAAAGGCTGGTGCATTGATTTTGCAGATTAGTGAAAACAAATACATAGTTTTATTAATTATTAATGTCATGCTGATTATTTTAGGAATGTTTATGGATATGACAGCTGCCCTGATTATTTTAGGTCCCATTTTACATCCCCTGGCAATCAGCGTAGGAATTCATCCCTTGCATTTTGGGATTATTATGGTAGTTAACTTAAATATTGCTTTGATGACACCTCCTTTGGGGGCATGTCTTTTTGTAGCATGCGGAATTTCGAAATTGACTCTAGAAGAAATTTCCATAGCCATCTGGCCCTTTATATTGATTGAATTCCTCGTCCTCATGCTTGTTACCTACATTCCTATCCTTTCCATGTTTGTACCAAAACTATTGGGTTTTTATTAACAAAATGATCACTGAGTTAAATGAGCAGTAATGGCGGAAGGGAAGACAAAATCCCGTATCATTTAAAGAAGATTTTTAAAAGAAATTAGATGAAGAAAGAAGGTTTTTTTATGTATCATCTACTGATAAAAAATGGAACGATATATGACGGCAGTGGCAATAAACCTTACCATTCAGACATAGCTATTCAAGATAATAAGATAGTCAAAATAGAACAATCAATCCAGGAAGAGGCTGGTTTGATTATAGATGCCTGGAATAAAATTGTGGTGCCCGGTTTTATTGATGTCCACTGTCATGATGAGTTGGAAATATTAAATACCGATACTGTTAGTCCCAAGGTCAAGCAGGGAGTGACAACAGTGGTGAATGGAAATTGTGGATTAGGGTTTATACCTGTGGTGCGAGAGAAGAAAAAAGATTTATATGATTTCAATTCTGCTTTATTCAATTTGGATAATATTGAGTTTACCTGGAATAATTATGAAGAATTCAAAGAGGTATTTGAAAAAAACGGTAACCTGGGAATAAATATTGTTAATTTAGTGCCTCATGGAGCATTAAGAATTGCGGTTATGGGTTTAAAGGGTCAGAAGGCATCAGATGGAGAACTAAAGAAAATGGGCGAAATATTAAATGAGTACCTTAAAAGAGGTGCTTATGGAATGTCCACAGGACTTCTTTATCCACCTTGTTCATATGCTGATGTAGAAGAATTGAAGTATCTATGCCGCATTATAGCCGATAATAATGGAATCTTTGCTATACACCTCAGAAATGAATCAGATAAAATCATTGAATCAATTAAACAGACGATTGAAATTGCAGCTAAAACCAATGTCTCAGCAGAAATTTCTCATCTGAATATCTCAGGAAAGAACAATTGGGGTCAAGCTGATGATATTTTAAAGATTATAGGTAAAGCCAGAGAAAATGGTATTAAAATAAATTGTGACCAGTATCCCTATAAAGCCGGAAGTACTTTTATTTCGGCATTATTACCTCAATGGGCACTAGATGGAGGAATGGAGAATTTAGTCAATAAATTAGAAAAGAATGCTTCTGGTATTAAGGAAAAGATAAAGAAAGAAATCATTGATGGCATTGAAGGTTGGGATAATATTATTAAGGAGTCAGGATGGGAAAATATCGTTATTAATTCTGTGTATCATGATTCTAATAAAAAATTGGTGGGCAAAAATCTGTTAGAAGTAGCAGAGATAAAAGGTTTGGATATATTTGAAGCTCTTTTTAACCTGATTAGGGAAGAAAAGGGGAGAGCTACAGTCTTGATTTTTAGTGTCTGTGAAGAAGATTTACATAGAATATATAAAAGTGAAGTGGTTATGGTAGGCTCAGACGGGATTAAATTGGGTGACAGTCCTCATCCCAGGCTTTACGGAACTTATTTCAAGATATTGGATGAGTTTGTAAAAGATAAAAAGTTGCTTCCCCTTCCAAAAGCAATCAGAAAAATGACATCACTCCCGGCAGAAAAATTTAATATAAAAAATAGAGGTTTCATTAGAGAAAATTATTATGCAGATATTGTTATTCTTAATTTAGATAAAATTAAAAATATTGCCTCCTATGAGAAGCCTGACCAAACTGGGCCCGGTATAGATTTGGTTATTATAAATGGAGTCATTGCCTGTAAAAATAATAAGTTGTTTCCGAATAGAAGCGGCAGAGTGTTGTAAAAAGTTAATTTACAAGCATAAATTCATAGCATTACGATTAGAGTGATAGGAATTTTACATTATATAAAAGGTAAAAAAGTTTTTGGTTCATATTATTAGTTTAAAAAGGAGTTGATTAAAATGATTATTGGTGTGCCAAAGGAGATTAAAAATAACGAAAATCGGGTTGCCATAACAGCTGTCGGAGTAGCATCTTTCGTAAGTTCAGGTCATAAAGCTTGCATTGAAAAAATGCTGGAGTAGGCAGCAGTATTAGTGATAAAGATTATGTTGAGGCTGGAGCTAAAATACTAAATACACCTGAAGAGGTTTATAAAAAAGCCTTACTGGAAGATAAAACACTGGCTTTAGGGTTAAATATATATGACGGTACGGTAAGGTAGTGTATAAAGCAGTGGCAGAAGCATTTGATATGAAATATATATCATTAAAAGAAGTATTAAAAAAATTTATAAATTTTGGAGGAGATAACTATGGAAAATATTAAGGTGGTTCTTTGGGGATTAGGTTCTATGGGCAGTGGAATGGGTAAATATCTTGTTCATAAAAAAGGAATCGAAATCGTAGGAGCAATAGCCAACAGAGAAGAAAAAGTAGGAAAAGACCTGGGAGAAATCTTGGGGCTTGATAGAACTATGAATATTAAAGTAACCAATAAACCAGAGACTGTTATAAATAAATATGTTGATGTTGATATAGTATTACATGCCACATCATCATTTGTAGAAGAAACCTATCCTCAGTTAAAACAGATAATAGAAAATGGGGCCAATGTAATCTCTATTGCTGAAGAAATAACCTATCCCTTTATAGCGGCTCCAGAATTAAGTAAAAAACTTGATGAACTAGCTAAGAAAAATAATGTTTCTGTACTGGGTACTGGGATTAATCCGGGTTTTGTTTTAGATTTATTGATCATTTGTTTGTCGGGGGCATGTGTTGAAGTAGAAAAAATTGAAGCAACTCGCATAAACGATCTTTCCCCTTTTGGCCCTTCGGTAATGAAAACCCAGGGTGTGGGAACTACAGTTGAAGAATTTGAAAAAGGTATTAAGGCCGGGTCTATTGTCGGCCATATAGGGTTTAAAGAATCCATAAATATGATTGCTGATAGACTGGGTATTACTTTAGATAAAATAGAAGAAAGTAGAGAACCTATTGTATCAAAAACCTATAGAGAGACACCTTATGTTAAGGTTGAACCGGGGATGGTAGCAGGTTGTAAGCATATTGCAAGAGGGTTTAATAAAAAAGAAGAAGTAATTGTATTTGAACACCCACAGCAGATATATCCCGAAAAGGAAGGAACTGAAACAGGAGATTATATTAAAATAAAAGGAATTCCGGAAATAAATATGGCAATTAAGCCTGAAATATCGGGCGGTATTGGAACTATGGCAATTGCAATAAATATGATACCGGTAATACTGAAGGCAAAAGCTGGCCTGTTAACCATGAAAGACCTGCCGGTTCCAGCCGCGATGCTCGGTGATGTGAAAAAGTTAATGGAAAAAATGAAATAATTTTCGAGAAAGTTTTTTTATGAAAGAAAAAGCTAAAGCAGGCAGCTGAGTACAGATTTATCAAATAATACTCCTTAGTGGAAACGAGCTCCTCTCGAAATTAGTATATCTAAGTATCAAAAAATATAAAAAAACAAATATAAGGTGATTTAAATGAAATTAATAAAAAAAGGTGAATGGATTCAAATACATAAGATTGTATTAAGAGCAAAAGAAAGAATAGCAAATATTCCTGAAGAGACAAAAAAAGTTGCATTCGAATCGTGGTTAAAAGGATTTTTAAATTCTGATGCTAATATTGGTGATAAGGTTGAAATAACTACTTTAACGAAGAGGATTGTAAGCGGTGAATTAGTTAGTGTTAATCCAAAATATAAATATAGTTTCGGAGATGAATATGTACCTGAAATATTAAAGATAGGTATACAGGTAAGGGGTATTCTAAAGAGAGGAAATAAAAAGAATGAGGAAAGATGTAAATTATAAAGCAGTCATTGATAGAAAAAGAGAAATTATAGAAAAAACAACTGGGATTGATTATTCATTATATGAATTAGGTGGAATTGCTTTTAATTATGAGAAAATGATGAACGATACAGGACATAATCTTAATGATATAATAAGAATTCAAAGAGAAGTTGGAGTTGGAAATACCCCACTCCTTGAACTAAAAAATTTAACTACTCTTGTTAGAAAAATATCTCCAAAAGGAAAGGGAGCTAGGATATTTATAAAAGATGAACAATCTAACCCATCTGGAAGTTTTAAAGATAGAAGAGCTGCTATTTCTTTATATCAAGCTAAAAAATTGGGATATAAGGGTATTGTTGCAGCAACAAGCGGTAATTATGGGGCTGCTGTTGCATCTCAAGCAGCTATAAGAAATTTAAAATGCATAATTATTCAGGAATGCTTTGATTCAAAGGGAATTGGGCAACCAGAAATACTTGAAAAACAAAGGAAGTGTGAGAGTTTTGGAGCTGAGGTAATTCAATTAACAGTTGGACCTGAATTATTTTATGTAGCTTTGAGAGTATTAGAAGAGACCGGTTACTTTAATGCTTCATTATATTCGTCATATGGGATAGAGGGAATTGAATCTTTAGGTTATGAAATTGCACAACAAAGTATGGATAAATTTGGAAAATATCCTGATGTGGTAGTTGCAACTCATGCTGGCGGTGGTAATTTAACAGGTACAGCAAGAGGATTGATAGAAGCTGGAGCAGTAAACACAAAAGTTTACGGTGCCAGCGTTGATTTATCAGGTCTTCATATGGCATCAGATATAGCATTTAATAAAAAATCATTTACAACAGGTCACACAGGTTTTGGAGTGCCTTTTCTTGTAAATCCAGATCGCTCAGATGTTCCAAGAAGCGCGGCAAGAGCATTAAGATACATGGATAAATATATGTTGGTAAAAGAGGGAGAAGTATTTTATATAACTGAAGTATTGGCTCAGATTGAAGGAATGGAAAGAGGACCTGCTGGCAATACTTCATTAGTGGCAGCATTTGGTCTTGCTAGAGATATGGATGAAGATCAAACCATTGTAGTTCAGGAAACAGAATATACAGGAGCTGGAAAACATCCACTTGCACAGCTTTCATTTGCAAAAGAGAATGGTATTGAAGTTAAATTTGGAAATCCTGAAGAAGAAATACCAGGGAAAAATATAATATTACCGAAAGAACCATCGTTAATAAGATCTAGATATATGGATTTAACTAAAATAAAAAAATCATATATCAAAAATTTACTTAAACTCTCTAATATAAAAACAGTAGATAAAAAAGATATTAAATTTCTTGTGACTGAAACAAGAACAGATGTAAATTTTATTACTAATTTATTAAAAGAATTAGGTGTAATATGTATTTAAATAATTTTATAATTATTACACAAGAAGAGAATAAACTTTATAGGTAATATCAAAAAACAACATATTTGGTTATTTGCTATACAAATTTGAAAACTTAATATGATGTTTTAGAAATCTTACAGATAAAACCTATTTAGTCTATTCTCAGGAGGTAAAGGCGACAGACTAATTACCCCCACTCTTTTCTAATCTGAAGATGAGCCCGAAATAAGTCCCTGACAGACAGAAAGTTTGACAGGAGGAGATAGGTGTAAACCAGAGCCGGGAGGTAGACCGAGATATTTAAGGGTAGACACGGTACATCAGGGGGATAGAGGTGAGAAAAAAGGGTCTATCATATAAATACAGTTGATGAGGTAGTTCAATGGGAGTTGGTGGGAGCAGTGAAAAAGATCACCGATTGCCATCTCATCCCTTTACTGAAAAAGATAATAGCTAGTTATCCTTACCAGATTATAAATTTTTATGCAGACAATGGCACAGAATACATAAATAGAAAAGTAGTTGAGATGTTGAATCTCTTAGGGTTCATTCCCCCCGCAGCTCTGCTGCGAGGAGTTTCATTTTTCACCGTCCCTGTGCCTTTCCTATTTCCGTAAAGGATAAAAAAGGAAAGATAAAAAAGAAGTACAGATACCAAGATTATATGACTCCCTATGAGAAATTAAGGAGTATCCCTGGTGTCCGGAG
>JAYEJA010000104.1:0-42916 GCA_034660395.1 Actinomycetota bacterium | reverse complement strand
TATCTTTCATGCTTCTATTAATGTTACCCCTTATATTTTTCATTAGTCCCGGAAGAAGTGATGTTCGCAAATATTTAAAATCTTCATTAATCGGGTTCAGTATTTCTACATTTTTATTGTAATCTTTCTCAAGATTTAACTTATATATCTTAATTTCTTCTTCATTTATGAAAGAGTAGTTTATAACTTCCTTAAGACCGATATCACACAGAGACTGCCTTATTTCCCTGATTTTCTTCTGGTAGTATGTATACTTTCCCCTTTTATCACTGGCAGGAGTCGGTATGGAATTCAGTTTGTTATATCCATAAATTCTTGCCACTTCTTCAATCAGGTCTATTTCCCTTTCCAGATCTTCATACCTGAAAGAAGGCACTATGGCTTCTATCGCATCTTTCTGTACCTTATTTCTAATATTCAAACTCTTAAGTATATCCGATATTGTATTCTTTTTTATACTTTTACCCAGAACATTTTCTACTTCCTTTATCCTTAAAGTTACTTTTCTCTCCCTCTTCTTTTTAAAAAATTCATCATATATGCAGCCTTTTACATTTAAACCTGTAATTTTATTTAAAATATCCTCGAACCTTCCTATTGCGAATATTGTGATAAGGGGGTCGATTTTTTTCTCAAATCTGTTTGATGCTTCTGAACGAAGCCCCAGCTTCTTGGAAGTTCTCATTATCGCAGGCCCATCAAAGTTTGCAGACTCTAAAAATACATTTTTTGTATCCTCTCCTATTTCAGTATCCATTCCTCCCATGATTCCAGCTATGGCTACCGCCTTTTCTTCATCTGCTATTACGAGCGCATTACTATCAAGAGTTCTTATAGAACCATCAATTACCTTGATTTTCTCTTCTTTTCCTGCCCTTCTTACTATAATATTATTTGAATGCAGAAGGTCTTTATCAAAAGCATGTAGCGGCTGCCCTGTCTCAAGCATAACATAATTTGTCAGGTCAACAATAAGGTTTACCGGCCTGACATCACACATTATTAACCTGTTTTTAAGCCACCCGGGAGACTCTGCACCGGGGATATTCTTAAAAATTTTTGCCGAGTAGCGCGAGCACAAATTCTTTTCCCTTATTTTAATAGAAAAATCCGAATCCGTATTTAACCTTTTTTCAAGACTACAATCAGGTATCCTGAACCCGTAACCTGCCAGCGCACTTATCTCCCTTGCAATACCCATTATACTCAGACAATCAGGCCTGTTGGGAGTTATCTCAAGCTCTAAAGCGACATCATCCAGCCCTGTTGAACTTGCAAAACTTTCTCCGGCACTTGAGCCGTTTTCCAGAATCATTATCCCTTCAGACTCCTGTGAAAGGCCCAGCTCCTCTTCGGAACACATCATTCCTTCAGATACCTGTCCCCTTATTTTGCTTCTTTTTATAGTGGTCCCTTTTATAACTGCACCCGGAAGTGCGACAGCTGCCAAATCACCATTTTTAAAATTACTTGCGCCGCATACTATATCCGATATTTTTGTTCCTGTATCAACCCTGCATACAGATAATTTATCAGCATCCGGATGCTGCCTGAAATCTTTAATCTTTCCCACCACTATATTTCTAAATTTGCTCCCAAAATCCTCAATTTTTTTAACCTCGGAACCGCTCATTGTAAGCAAATCAGCTATTTTCTCATAATCAAGCCTGTCCGCATCCAGGAATTCCTTTACCCAGTTAAGAGTTACTTTCAATTAATCTGTCATCCTCTCAAAAAATACAATTAGATAAAATATATTAAAGGTTACATGTATCAGAAGTCAGAACTGATTAACAAATCTCATATCATTTTCAAAAAATAATCTCAAATCATCAATTCCATATTTCAACATACAAATTCTTTCTATACCCATACCAAAGGCAAAACCGCTTACCTCTTCAGGGTCATAGCCAACAAAAGAGTAAAGGCTGGGGTCCACCATTCCCGCCCCAAGAATTTCCAGCCAGCCGCTTCCTGAACAGACCCTGCATCCCCTGCCGCCGCATATGTTACAGGATACATCAACTTCTGCACTCGGCTCGGTAAATGGAAAATAATGCGGCCTGAACCTTACTTTTCTATCCTTCCCAAAAATTTCATGGGCAAATGTTTCCAGTGTCCATTTTAGATTACCAAAATTTATATTTTTATCTATAACCAGACCTTCTATCTGAGTAAACATCGGCGTATGTGACACATCATAATCCCTTCTGTAGACTTTACCCGGTACAATTATAAGTAACGGGGGTTTGTTATTTTCCATATATCTTATCTGTACAGGTGAGGTATGTGTCCTGAGCAAAACCTTTTCAGATATAAAAAATGTATCATGTAAAGACCTTGCAGGATGGTCGGGAGGTGTATTTAAAGCTTCGAAATTATAATAATCGGTTTCAACTTCCGGTCCCTCGGCAATTTGAAACCCCATACCGATGAATATATCTTCAATATCTTCAATTACTCTTGTAATTATGTTCTTTCTGCCATTTTCTATTTTTCTCCCGGGCAGTGTCAGATCAATGCTTTCTTCTTTAAGCTTTTCCTCATACTCTATATTTTTTAAAACTTTCTCTTTTCCGGCAATATCCGATTCAATTTTACTTCGTGCAATATTTAATTTCTTACCGATAACAGGTTTTTGTTCCCGGGGCAGGCTTCCTATATTTTTTAACGCTCCAGCCAGAAAGCTTTTTTTACCAGTATACCTGGACCTTATTTTATTAAGCCCGTCAAGACTTTTTATTGATTTCAGTTCACTGTTAAATGCATTAAGCTCTGCTGATATTTTTTTATCCAGCTCATTTACCTTTTTTGCTTTTTCATCCATAACTTTATCTTACGCCAGCTGTTTTTTTGCAGCCTCGGCCAGCTTTTTAAAAGCAGCCGAATCATTAACAGCAATTTCTGATAACATTTTTCTGTTAATATCTATACTTGCCTTTTTTAAACCAAAAATAAATTCATTATACGAAAGACCATTTATCCTTGCTGCCGCATTTATCCTTATAATCCACAATCTTCTAAAGTTCCTCTTATTATTCTTCCTATCCCTGTACGCGTAGCTCATTGATTTAAGAAGCTGCTCTTTGGCCATCTTGTAGCTTCTATTTTTAGAACCATAGTAGCCTGATACTTCTCCCAGTATTTTTTTATGTCTTTTATTCTTAATAGTTCCTCTTTTAACTCTAGTCATTCAAATCACACCTTTCTTTACCGGCATAACAGTCTTCTTACTTTTTTCCTATCCGAAGAAGATACTTTCTGCATTTTACCCAATCGTCTTTTTCTTTCAGCACTTTTCTTTGTCAGAATATGACCTTTATAGGCTTTTACTCTTAATATTTTTCCGCCACCAGTTATTTTAAATCTCTTGGCAGCCCCTTTATGAGTTTTCATTTTTGGCATAACAAACACCCTTCCATCCAGACTTTATTAATTTTATTTACTTAGAAGCAGGGGCAAAAACCGTTATTATATTATATCCCTCTATTTTTGGCTCCAGTTCAAGGTTAAATTTATCGCCCAGGTCTTCCATCAACTTCCTCAGTATATCCATCCCAATATCCTTGTGCACTATTTCTCTTCCCCTGAACATAATCGTTACCTTCACTTTACAGCCGCTCTTCAAGAATTTTTCTATCTGCTTTCTTTTGGTATTGAGGTCATTTGTATCTATCTTGGGTCTCAACTTTACTTCTTTTACAATAATCTGTGACTGCTTTTTTTTCTTTTGCTTTTCCGATATTTCGAGCTTGTACTTATATTTACCATAATCCATTATCTTACAGACGGGCGGCCTGCTTACCGGTGAAATCTCAACCAGGTCAAGCCCTCTCTGTTCGGCAGTTTTTAAAGCTTCTGCTGTATCAACAATACCAATCTGCTTGCCTTCTTCAGATATTAACCTTACTTCGGGTACCCTTATGTAATTATTTACTCTGATTCTTCTGTTATCTTTAAATTTGCACCCCCTCGGGTATATTTTTAAAAAAATAGGTAGATTTTGATCATCTACCTATGCATTTAAATTTATAAATAAATAACCAGATTAGCGGGTCCGCAAAACCGCCACCTGGTGAGAAATAGATGATTCCTACTTATTTTTATTATTCTATCTATTTTTAACAAATATATACTAATGATTTTGGGATTATACTAATTATTAACAATTTTGTCCATACTATACGCTCTTTTTGTTTTCCAGCTCTGCCTCTTCTTCCGGCAGATATTCCTCTTTCCAGGCTTTATCAGCTATTACTTTATAACTGGCCGCATAATCGTCCAGGTCATCCGCCAGATCTGTTATAAGAGTTTCCGCACCTTCATGGGTAGGGTAAGCACCGGTTTCAGCAACTATGTCCCTCAGTACCCACGGATTATCAAGGAAACAGCATGGTCTTAAGTGATTCTCCGTATATGGCTGTCTCTTCCTGAATCCCATAAAGAAATCAGATGTAAGAACTTCTTCCAGACTTTTTTCCTTGATATTGTCAGCAGCAAAGTGGACAAAAACACATGGCTCTACATCTCCATTAACATTTATATGCAGATAATTCTTTCCTCCTGCCATGCAGCCGTTTACCAGCGGACCATCGTTCCAGAAATCAGCCACTATTATATCCTTGTTTCTTCTAATATCCAGAATCTTTTTCCTTCTGTAGTCTCTCTGTTCAGGTGTGGGCATAAGTTCAAGGTTCGGTTCCTTTCCTATGGGAACATAGTTAAAGTACCAGCCAATAAAAGCTCCTTTTTCTACAAACAGGTCAATAAATTCATCACTGACTACCAGTTCATTATTTGCTCTTGCAGCAGTTACAGAAAATCCGAAAAGTACACCGTTTTTATTAAGCGCATCCATTGCCCTCATAATTTTTTTCCAGACACCCTTGCCTCTTCTTGAATCAGTTTCTTTTTCAAAACCTTCTACGCTTATACACGGGATCGCATTCCCCAGCTCTGCGAGCTTCTTTGCGAATTTATCATCAATCATTGTTCCGTTGGTATAAATCTGGAAGAAAGAATCATTATGCCTTTCCAGAAAATCAAAAAGGTGCGGCCATATGGTTGGCTCACCGCCTGTAATTACAAAGAAATAAAGGCCTATATCATTGGCTTCTTCTATTATCCTGTTACATACATCATATGGAAGATCATCTTTCTTTGAGTACTGCCATGCATAACAGCCGGTACATTTCAAATTACATCTCATACTGGGGCTAATTACTAAATGATTGGGAGGGTTTATACCATATTTTTTAGCAAACGCAAGCCTTTTTGGCTGACCCTGAATCATTGCATTATTAATCAGGTTCATTACCACTTTATTTCTGACATTTGGCGAAACCCTTGTTGATACTCTCTTCAAGCCTATAAGAAGGTTTTCCATGAAATCTCTCTCTTCTTTCTTTTTCGGCTTATATACCTTTCCTTTAACAATAGAAAGCCACCTTTCATCAGAAATCCTGGGAAGTATTTTCAGGGCGTTCTGCATAGCTGTCTTTGTGGTGTACAATTTTACTCTTTCCTTGAATGTCATCTTGCATACTCCTTTATATATTTGCAATATGTAAAAAGTCACTATTTACTAAAACCCTAAAACTAAAAAATGCTGTATTATATTATAAGAATATTATTATAAAAAATAAAGTGTTAAAAACTCTCCCTAATATTTTATCTCTTTGTTATCAACCACCCTTCTTAATTCCTTTTCAAAATCCTTTAATTTTATTTCCCTTATATCGCCGCCGGTTTTCTTCCTTATGGTAATTGTACCGGTTTTCTCCTCATTTTCGCCAACTACAATCATATAAGGTATCTTTTTTACTTCAGCCTGCCTAATCTTCTTGCTCAGGGATTCCACTCTGTTATCCATACCAATCCTGAATCCGCCATTTTTCAAATAATCATATACTTTTTTTGCATATTCATAATATTTTTCGGAGATTGGAAGAATTATAATCTGCCTTGGTGCCAGCCATAGAGGCAAGTTACCGCTATAGTGCTCCAGTATGATTCCCAGAAATCTCTCTATACTTCCCATCACTGTCCTGTGAATCATTACGGGCCTGTGTCCAGTATTGTCTTCCCCGATATATTCAACATCAATTTTTTCCGGCATGGCAAAGTCCAGCTGTATTGTTCCGCACTGCCAGGTTCTTCCCAGGCAATCCATTATATGAAAATCTATCTTCGGGCCATAAAAAGCTCCATCGCCCTCGTTTATAATAAAGTCCAGCCCGCTGCCGCTGACCGCCTTCTTTAAAACATCCTCCGCCATGTCCCACATTTCATCGCTTCCTATTCTCTTATCAGGTCTGGTTGAAATTTCAACTTTATATTTATCAAAACCAAAAACTCTGTACATCCTTTCTATCAGACTTATTACTTTCTGTATTTCACCTTCCGCCTGCTCCTCTGTACAAAATATATGGGCATCATCCTGGGTAAAACTTCTCACCCTGAATAGTCCGTGCAGAACACCAGACTTTTCATGCCGGTGGACAAGCCCGAGCTCGGCCATCTTTATGGGAAGCTCCCTGTATGAATGCTGATTTGACTTATATATTATAATATGCCCCGGGCAGTTCATCGGCTTTACTGCAAAATCTCCTTCATCAATCTTTACGAAATACATATTCTCTTTGTAATTATCCCAGTGACCGGAGGCTTTCCACAGCTCATTGCTGAGTATGATAGGGGTATTTACCTCCATATATCCTTCTTTTCGATGTTCTTCCTTCCAGTAATCCAGTATTATATCTATTAATCTTTTTCCCTGTGGGTGGAAAAACGGAAATCCCGGAGCTTCTTCATGAAAACTAAATAAATCCAGTTCTTTGCCTATTTTTCTGTGGTCACTCCTTTTCGCCAGCTCAATCTTTTCCAGATATTCCTTTAAATCATTCTTTTTGAAAAATGAAGTGCCATATATTCTTGTCAGCATCCTGTTTTTTTCATCTCCCCTCCAGTAAGCTCCTGCAACACTCAACAATTTAAATGCTTTTGCCTTCCCGGTGGACGGTATATGCGGACCGGAGCACAAGTCAATAAATTCTCCGCTTTTATATATGCTGACACTTTCAGCTTTAATTCCGTTTATCAATTCAATTTTATACTCGTTATCTTTAAATAATTTCAATGCTTCTTCTTTGCTAATCTCTTTTCTTTCAAACCTGTAGTCTGAATTTACGACATTCTTCATTTCCTTCTCAATTAAAGGAAGGTCTTCTTCCGACACTTCTTTGGAAGTCTCAAAATCATAATAAAAGCCGTCTTTTATTGACGGGCCGATAGCAAACTTAGCGTCAGAGAATACCCTTTTTATGGCGGTTGCCATTATATGAGATGTGCTGTGATTCAATATTTCGCCTGCTTTTTCATCATCAGTCGTAATAATGTTGAAAAAAGAATCTTTTTCCACCCTGTAATCCAGGTCAACCAGCCGGCTTTCGTTTTTGTCACCTTCTCCATCAACCATTTCGGCAACAACCGCCTTCCCTGCCATTGACTTATCTGTCTTTTTCAAGGCTTCAAGAATGCTTGAGCCTTCTTCTATTTTTACTTTGCCCATATTTTTAAAATTAATTTCAACCATTTTAATTATTTTTTAAAATATTGCCTAATTACCATTATATAACTTTATGCAAATTACATTATTTGAATTTACATATAAAACAAGCAGACAATTGAAAATTCTTTTTTTAAAAAATGGAGCGGAAGACGGGATTCGGACCCGCGACCCCCACCTTGGCAAGGTGATGCTCTACCAGCTGAGCTACTTCCGCCGGATATAATCTTACCTAAATATATTATCAATTTTTGCAAAACAAATAATATCCAGTGTGGTAATAAAAGTCAAATAATGCAACTTAAAGTATATTATAATTTATATGTGGCATATTGTATAAAATGTACAAAAAATTTTTTACTGTAAATATAATTATCCTTTAAATACCCCGGATTCCTGAAAGATACTTTTTTTATTAATTATTATTTTATATAATTAAATTCAATTTTTTAATTTCGATAAATAATTATAAAGCTAATCTATAAGGAATTAAAATGAATAAGCAACTAACATATGGCACCAAATCGTGGGATAAAGGATACTTACTCTTTATGGAACCTGACGAAAAAACTGTTTTCACCGCACCGGGCAACCTTGAAAAAATAATTGACGGCCATCTTATCCTGACCAATAAAAAATTATTCTTTTATTTTCATTCAAATATTGCAAGGGATAAAAAATTCATAGCGACATATCCCTATATTATTTCTGCTAAAATAAAAAACGGACTTTTCTATTCCACTCTGACCATAGAAAATAAAAAAGAGAGCATAAATATACATAAGCTAAGAAAGAAAGATTCTCTGGAATTTCACAGGTTATTAAATAATATAATCAAAGATAACAAGAAAAACTGATACTTTAAACGGCATCTTTCAATTAAGGTTAATACAATTTTTTTATTATTCGTTATTAAATTACAGCAGAGTGGCTAATATCCATAAGCTGACAGGTTCTCCCGCGGTGACTCTCCATCATACATCGGTACGCTTTCGTATAAATCACCTTCTGCCAGGTCAGCAGCGCTTCCCAGCATCCTTACCCAGACACCTCTTCTTCCAAAATTTTTTGCTTCTTTTTTGGAATCAAAATATATGTCAAGTCTGTTACCTTTAATTTTTCCTCCAGTGTCCTCTGCCGTAAAAACACCCATGTCTTTTATCTCTACCTCTGTTCCCAGGGGTATTATATCAGGATCCACTGCAATAATTCCTTCTCTTACTTCTATACCTGTAGCAGTCGTGCTATTTGTTCCCTGTGCAGGGTCATTGCCGCTGTATCCAGAAGCAACAAAATAAAACCAGTCAACTTCCCTTTCTACTTCCTTTACTTCCCTGACTATTATCTTTTCTTCCTTCTGCTGAAGCTCGGCTTTTTCAAAAAAAGGCAAATTCAGCTCAAACAAACCGACCTTTAAAAATATAATTAAAACCGCAGCAGATAACAGAAGAGCTATAATAATCCAGAATAAAATATGCACGGTTATATTATAATTTCTCATATTTTATACCTTATCATGTCTTTTTTACTAAAAATAATAATAATTTTATTAAAACATCTTTCAATAATATTATACAAAGCTCACCATTATATATAAAAAATCGAGAAAATCAACCCCTAAAATATTACGCGGGAGATTTGACGCACTTCCATAAGCGCCCCTTGACCGAACATATGTTTGGTAGTAATATAAAAATGTCCAGTTTTTATATTAAATTTAATCAACCGGCAGGTAAAAATGGCTCTTTTTTCTCATCTTAACGTACATAGTGAATATAGCTTGATGGAATCAACGGTAAAAATAAACGATTTGATTTCTGCCGCTGTCAGAAAAGGCATGAAGGCAGTGGCTCTTACCGACACATGTGTAATGAGCGGCATCATCAAGTTTTATGAAGAAGCAACCAGTAAAAATATAAGGCCGGTAGCCGGATGTGAAGTATGTGTTGATAACGGTAATATGCTCTCAAACCTGATTATACTTATAAGAAACGGGGAAGGATATGAGAATCTATGCGAGCTAGTAAGTAAATCACACCTTGAAAAAAGAGGCCCCATACCTGTTATTAAATTACCCGACCTTCAAGAGAGGGCCGGAGGACTTATAGGTATTACCTGCTTTAAAACAGGTGAAATACCCTTACTGGTTAAAGCAGGAAAAGCCGGTGAAGCAATGCAATCGGCATCATGCTACCGGGAAATATTTAAGAATAATTTTTTCCTTGAAATTCAGAGATGCCGGAAAGCAGCTCCGTACCCGCTCCCCTTTTCTAAAATAATCATCAACTTTGCCGCAAAGCATAAATTACCCATGGTCGCGACAAACAATGTACATTACCTGAATAAGCATGATTACATAACATATAAATATCTTTTAAAGATAAAAAGCATGGGGACAAAAAACATCAGCCGGTCAGAGCCGGTTGAAAACGACCAGTATTATTTTAAATCACCCTCAGAGATGGTTTCCCTTTTTCATGACATACCGGAAGCAATTTCCAATACCGGCTGCATAGCTGAAAAATGTAATCTTAAATTACCCATTTCGCGCATATCTTCCCTGTCCGGCAAGACGCCCCAGAAAAACAGGGCAGCAGGCAGGAAACTTATAAAACTATGTTTTAAAAATGGTATCAAGCGCAGGTACGAAAAAAATAACCCACCTGTAGAAGCTGTCAGCAGATTAAAAAAAGAGCTGAAGACCATAATCCATATGGGACTCTGCGGATACTTTCTCGTAGCTGCAGAAATAGCAGATTTTGCCCGTAAAAACAACATCCCCATCTGTGGAAAGGGCTCCTCTGCCGGAAGCATAGTCTCCTATCTGCTTGGCATATCCGATATTGACCCGGTAACAAATAACCTTTATTTTCAAAGGTTTTTGAATAAAGAAAGAAAAGAAATTCCGGACATAGATATTGATGTATCCAGCAAAAGGAGAGCTGAATTGATAAACCACCTGAGTTCCATTTACGGCAGAACCGGAATCTCCAGAGTGTGCATC
Source organism: Actinomycetota bacterium (assembly GCA_034660395.1). Taxonomy (GTDB): domain Bacteria; phylum Actinomycetota; class Humimicrobiia; order Humimicrobiales; family Humimicrobiaceae; genus JAQVEM01. The sequence goes on along the minus strand of JAYEJA010000104.1, from coordinate 32,345 downwards.
TTCTCCACACTAAAAACCAGGGCTTCGTTAAGAGAAGCGGGAAGAATCCTCGGCTACGGCTCCGGGGAGGTAAATGAAATAATAAAGGAGAAACAAGACTATTTTTCCCTTTACCGGGCCAGCCGGTATTCAGATAATGGTAAAGGCGATAACGCGGATTATGCAGACATAAAAAACATCTGCGGCCGGGAAATGGCCTATATAACAGAAAGAATTAAAAATTATCCAAGACACATTTCCATGCATCCCTCCGCTTTTATTATATCCACTTCCGGCCTGGAAAGAAAAATTCCGCTTCGCTTGTCCGAAACAGGTGAAATAGTAAGCCAGTATGACATAACCAGCATAGAAAAGCTTGGGCTTCTGAAAATCGACCTTATAAGCTCCACTACCCTGAGCTTAATAGACGACGTAGCTGAAATTTTAAAAAATAAAAGAAATATAAACTTTAATATCAGCCGGATTGACTATAACGACAGCAGGGTTTTTAATTTGATAAAAAATGGCAAAACACTTGGAGTTTTTCAGCTTGAGAGCTCCGGTATAAGAAAACTTGCCACAAAAATAAAGCCGTCTTCTATTAATGACATCACCCATCTTATTTCTCTTTACAGGCCTGCCCCGGCTTCCACTGGAATGGTGAAAAATTTCATCCGGAGAAAATCCGGAATAGAAACTCCTGACTGTCCGCATAAAGACCTTAAAACAATTTTAGACGAAACCTACGGAATAATACTATACCAGGAGCAGGTTATGAAAATAGCAGTAAAAATTGCCGGCTACTCACTTAGTGAAGCAGATGATTTGAGAAAATCGATAGGCTGCTCTTCTACGGAGAAGATAAAAAACGAGGGAAAAAAGTTCGTAAAAGGTGCTGCAGACAGGGGTTACTCGATAAAAACAGCAAAGGGCATTTTTAAGCTGATATCAAGGTTTACCAGTTACAGTTTTGTTAAGGCCCATGCGGCCGCCTATGCATGTTTATCTTACAGAGCATGCTATATAAAGGCTTACTACCCTGCAGAGCTTATATCCGTCATACTGACAAATAATTCAGGCTATTACAGCAGTGCCCGTTACATTGAAGAAGCAAGACGTCTCGGCATAAAAATAAAGCTTCCGGATATTAATAAAAGCGGTTTTGAATTCTCTGCAGAAGATGAAGGCAAATCTATAAGAATATCCCTCCCTGCAGTAAGAGAACTGGGGCATTCCACCGTACAATCAATATTAGGAGAAAGAACCAGAAATGGAAAATTTAAAAACTTTTCTGATTTTTATTACAGAACCTCCGAAAACTGTAAAATAACGGAAAGGGCAACTGCGAACCTCATAAAAGCAGGAGCATTTGATTTTGCAGAAGCCAACAGAAAAAAGCTACTTTTTTATTACCATTACTTAAAAAATGCCTGTACCGGCGAAAGTACCGCCCGTGATAGAAGTTTTCTTCTTAACCGGAAAACCTCCCGCCCCGGGGATTTCAGTCCAGGAGAGAAGCTCTTGATGGAAGAGAAGATACTGGGTTTCTGTGCAAGTCATTCTCCCCTTTATTATTTCACAAGCGAACTAAAAAAGTACCATATCGTAAAAAGCAGCAGCTTCCCCGGCTGCCGTGCAGAAAAAGGTACCATATTTACAGCAGGTATCGTTATAAACAGAAAAATAAAAAAAACCAGAGGCGGCAGAAACATGCTTTTCTGCACAATTGAAGATGCGGGCGGGATGTATGAGGTATTGTTTTTACCTGATACCTTTGAGAAGAACTTTAAAATAATAATGAGAAATTCGGTTTTAATAATTGAAGGAAAATTATTTTTCAGGGAAAAAGATACATCTTTAATTGGCCGTAATGCAATAAGTTTAATGGATCTAAAAAAAGCCGGGGACATGAAAAGGAAAGATACCATAAAAAATAAACTACTCGCAAAATCAAAACCAGCATGGGGAACTTAAGAAAAATAATACATATAGACATGGATGCCTTTTTTGCCCAGATTGAGCAGAGGGATAATCCCCCATACAAAAATAAACCGGTTATAGTTGGAGGCCCATTGAACAGAGGGGTAATCTCAGCTGCATCCTATGAGGCAAGAAAATATGGCCTTCATTCAGGAATGCCGCTCGGCCGGGCAAAAAAATTATGTCCCGGAGGAATCTACATTCCTGTCAATATGGAAAAGTATCTCAGAGAATCGGAACGGATAAGAAAAATATTTTCCCTTTTTACTCCCCTGGTAGAACATATAGGTTGCGATGAAGCATTTCTGGACGTAACCGGCTGCCGGAAACTCTTCGGGAATGAGCTGGAAATTGCCAGGAAAATAAAGGGGAAAATATACGAACAGACAAATTTAACTTCGTCTGCAGGGATAGGACCCAATAAATTCCTGGCCAAGCTTGCTTCCAGTATAGGGAAACCCAATGGATTTGTCGTATTTGACAACACCAGGGAAATTATGACAAAAGTAAAGCTTCTGCCGGTATCTTATCTATGGGGAGTTGGAAGAGTTACAGAAGGAGAACTTAAATCAATGGGAATAGAGACCATAGGTGACCTTGCCGGAACTCCGTCAGAAATAATTGAGAGCAAATTTGGCGAAAACGGTAAAATCATATATAAGATGGCAAAAGGCATTGACAACAGGAAAGTAATACCAAACCAGGAGCCTGCATCAACGGGAAGAGAAGTTACATTCAGTAACGATATAGATGACTGCTCCGTATTAAAATCAACGTTACTAAATCTTTCAAAGAAAATATCCAGAAGTTTACGTTCTAAAAGATATAGAGGTAAAGTGGTAACCCTTAAAGTTAGATTTTCCAACTTTAAAACAACTACCATGAGAGTTACCCTAAAAAATTATACCTGCAGCATACTGGACATCTACCACCACTCTGTAAACATACTTGAAAGGCTTGATATGAAAAGAAAAAAAATCAGACTAATAGGGATTTATGTCAGCAAACTTATTCCTGATTCTGTTTCTGAAAACCTTTTTCCGATAGATAACTCAAAGAATGAAAGCCTTGCCCGGGCAATTGATAAGATATCAGATAAATTTGGCGATAATAAGCTAACTATTGCAATACTTAAGGGCAAAAAATAATTTTCCTTTTTTAATCTTCTTTTATGATTTTTATAAACTGCCTTACCAGTTTGGGGTCAAATTGTGTTCCGCTTGATTTTTTTAATTCTTCAATAGCTTCATTCCTGCTAACCGTATTTTTGTAGAATCTCCCGCTTCTCATCACATCATAAGCATCTGCAATAGCTGTAATGCGTGAAAGTAAAGGTATATCCTCCCCCCTTAATCCCTGGGGGTATCCCTTTCCATCCCACCTTTCATGATGTGTTAAAATGTACTCTGCAATGTTTGAAAATTTCTTAGAAGACAGAGCAATATTATAACCAATCTCCGGGTAGCTTCTTAAAACCTGCCAGTCCCTCTTGCTTAATTCATCTTTTTTTGTTGCAATATCATCCGGTATGGCTATCTTACCCAGATCATGCAGGTCGGCAAGAACTGACAGCTCATCCAGTTTGCTTTTTGACAACCCCAGAGACTTGCCTACTTTTAATACCATTTTCCTGACTCTTTTTCCATGTTCACGTGTTTCAAAACTTGTCTGGAGGAGAGAGTCCACAAGTGAAGATATAACAGAATCAGGTATACTCTTGAATTCAAATAATTTATTTTTATACATCTCATCTTTAGCTTCCCTTACAATATCCTGTATATCCTGCTCCGGTTTTTCCTTTGTAGATTTCCCGATAGCAAAATCAAAGCTTGCCTCTGTATTTTTCTGATTCTTGCACGCCTCCTTGATTCTCTTTAATATCTTTCCTGCCTCCTCGGCCGTAGTTTTTGGCAGAAGTATAGAAAATTCATCCTCACCCCACCGCGATATTATATCTTCCTTCCTGCAATATTCTTTTAGAATCCCGGCTACTGTTTTTAAAACTTTATCCCCCTCTTTGTTGCCAAAATTATCATTTATTATCTTTAAACCGTTTACATCGCCAACTATGAAGCTCAGCGGCAGCTGCCTATCGACATCAAGTCTTTCTATTTCCCCCTCAAAATAACCCCTGTTGTGTAATCCCGTCAGGTTATCATGGAATCTTATATACCTTAATCTTTCTTCAGCTTTTTTTCTTCTGGTTATATCATTTATTAATACCTGTATATATTTTACCTTTCCGTCTTTCTTAATAAGTCCGTAATAAACTTCTCCAAAGAAATCATTACCATTTTTGTCCTCACCCGAAATTTCAAAGGGTTTCCCCTCGTGGCCGCTAATTGCAAAAGAAAATATCTGGAGGTATCGGGGGATATCCTCTTCGTTTAAAAATTTTTGCTCCGTAAAATGTTTCCCGATTACTTCTTCCCTTGACTGCCCAAGGAAGTTTAATATTTTATCATTGCAGGATGTTATTATGCCTTTTTCATCAATAGTAATTATTCCAAAAGGTGCCGTATTAATTAAGATGTCATATTTATCCCGGCTTTCTTTCAGAGTTTTTTCTGCCTTTTTCATATCAGGTTTTGGCTTCTCAACTTCATACTCATCTATTATATTTCGTAATTTTTCCAGTTCTAAAAGAAGGCGATCTTTAATTTTATTATTTTCTTCCATATTTTCTCAAGCCATTTAAAAAATATTATGCTATTATCTTTAACCTCTTCTCGACACTATCAATTTCCTTCAAAAATTCCCCATTTGCCAGATCCGACTGTAGATTAATCTTGCCCAGCTCATCCATATTTTTTAGTGAGGAAAACCTGTTAAAAAATAATTTTTCCTTTTCAAGACTATCCATCTTGTAATCAAACGCATCCCTTAAAAACGGGGGAACCTTTATTTTTGAAAATTCACTTATATAGCCGTCATATTTTTTTTCAATTTTTCTGGCATAATCAACTTTCTTTTCAATGTTTTCCCTTTCGCTGTCAAAGCTTTTTACAAGGTCATCTATATCGTATGAATATCTTTTATCCAGCTTCAAATAATCATCCTTGAACATATTAAATTGTTTCAGCACCTTCTTATCCCTGGACTTATCAGTTTTTATAAGAATAAGTAAAACAACAGCAATTACTATTACAATGAAGCTTGTTACCCCGTATAAGACACTTGCTGTCATAAGGTCAAACTCAATAATTTTCTCATTATTGAACATATAAATAATGAGAGTAACTATCTCAAGAAGCATTGCCACAGATAGCATTACGAAATATTTTAATTTTATAAACCTGTAGCTGAATTCCCTGAAGCGCTTACTTACGCGTCTCTTTCTAACTTTTTTGAAGCTTTTATACATTTTCTAAAACCTTAATTTTATTAATATTATAATAAAAGCTTTTATAATTACATTTCTATATTATACCAAAAAAATAATAATTTATACTATTTCAAGTATAAGGTTTAAAAACGATTAAAATTTTCGTTATAAATATATTTGATAAACTAATCTTTTTTTATAAATCAAAGCTAAAAATCTTATTTTTTATCGCTAAATAATACCCTGCGCCATCATAGCATCTGCCACTTTTATGAAACCTGCCACATTAGCACCAAGCACGAAATTATCTTCATCCCCATACTCTCTCGCTGTCCTGCTCACATTATCAAGAATTCCCGACATTATATCCTGGAGTTTTTTATCTACCTCTTTCGCCGCCCACTGCAATCTCATACTATTCTGACTCATTTCCAGAGCTGATACTGCGACTCCTCCTGCATTTGCAGCTTTACCGGGAGCGTACATCACCTTATTTTTTATAAATATCTTTACAGCATCCGGTGTACATGGCATGTTTGCTCCCTCTCCTACGGCATAACAACCATTATTAACCAGAATCTCAGCATCTTCAGAATGTATATCATTTTGTGTTGCGCATGGGAGTGCTATATCACATTTAACTTTCCAGATATCATTTGATTTATCTTTAAATTCAACATTCGGGTATTTATTTCTGTACTCCGAAATTCTTCCCTTATTAGTTTCCTTTATTACCTTTATTTCATCTAAATCAAGGCCATCCGGGTCATAAATAAATCCCTTTGAATCACTCATAGCAACTACGGTTCCACCCATTTCTTTTACTTTCTCGTGCGCATATATCGCTACATTTCCCGAACCTGAGATAACAACTTTTGCTCCCTTAATATCCTTGCCCTTCTTCTCCAGCATATTTTTTACAAGATATACAAGACCATATCCTGTCGCCTCTTTCCTCAATATGCTTCCGCCATATTCCAGACTCTTGCCTGTCAGGACTCCTTCAAAAACGTTTCTTAACTTTTTATACTGACCGAACATATATCCAATCTCCCTCGCGCCGGTACCTATATCTCCTGCAGGAACGTCGGTCGAAGGACCAATATGCCGAAACAGCTCTGTCATAAAACTCTGGCAGAATCTCATAATTTCTGAATCCGATTTACCTTTTGGGTCAAAGTCGCTTCCTCCTTTTCCACCGCCCATACTGAATCCCGTAAGAGAATTCTTAAATATCTGCTCAAAACCAAGAAACTTAATTATCCCCAGGTTTACTGACGGATGAAGCCTTATACCCCCCTTGTAAGGTCCTATAGCACTATTAAACTGGACCCTGTATCCACGGTTAACATTTACCTTTCCTTTATCATCTACCCAGGGGACCCTGAACATAATCTGCCTTTCAGGTTCCACGATCCTTTCCAGAATGCCTGATTCCCCGTATTCAGGATGGATTTCAAACACGCCTTCTATTGATGTAAGTACCTCTTTAACCGCCTGGTGGAATTCTATCTCATGCGGGTTTCTCTCTACAACGCCTTTAAAAATATCCTGGACATAGCTCATATCTTCTTCCCTTCTTCTCTCTCTATTTTATATATAAAATGTATATTTTATTTACTTTTTACAGACAATTTAAGCAGAAACAGAATCCCTGCCATATTCTTATTATTCCTAAATCACAATCTAAAGTCAGTTATCCTATTAATAATATTAATAAAAATTTGTTGCAATTTTTTCATAAATAAGCTAAAAAATCAACATCCCTGTTCTTATATAAACCCTAAAAATCCCTCTGTCTTTATCACGCCGACCATATAAAATGCACCTTATCAGCTTATTCAGGTAAAAAAGCAGCAGTTTGAAATAAATAAGAACAAATTTTATTTTTAAATATGGAGGCGGCACCCGGATTTGAACCGGGGATAAAGGTTTTGCAGACCTCTGCCTTACCACTTGGCTATGCCGCCTTTTGATAGCAGAAAAACATTATATGATAATTCCTTTTAAAAGTTAAGCTGACTTTTTCTAAAAATTACCACCTATCTTTTCACCGCAATAAGGACAGGCGCCATTTTTTAAATTATTATCAGAAACATAGAATCCTTCCCTTTTAATCAATATTCGCCCGCATTCGGGACAATACGTATTTTCAAATGAGCTGCCATGAATATTCCCGCCATATATATATTTCAATCCGGCTTTTTTACCTATTTCAATTGCTTCTTTTATCTTTTCAAGAGTTGTAGGAGGTATACTTGACTTATAGCTTGGATAATAAGCACTTATATGCCATGGTATATCCTTGTCTACACCGGCTATAAAATCAGCGATTTGTTTTAGTTCGCTATCTGAATCATTAATGGTGGGTATTACCAGTGTCGTAACTTCAATCCAGATTCCCATTTTTTTCATTAAAATAATATTGTTCAAAACCGGCTTTAACCTTCCGCCCATTTTTTCTTTATAAGTATCATTCGAAAAACTCTTTAAGTCTACATTTGCCGCATCCAGATACGGCTCTATCATCTCCAGGCTTTCAGTGGTCATAAAACCATTTGTTACAAAAATATTTTTAAGTCCCTTCCTGCTTGCAAGCCTGGCAGTATCATATGCATATTCAAAAAATATCGTAGGTTCCGTATAAGTGTATGAAATGCTCTTATCGCCATTTGCCAGGGCATGTTCCACCAGTTCTTCAGGCGTAACCTCCCTGCCTTTGATTCTGTCAAAATCTGAAGGGGCCTGGGAAATTCCGTAATTCTGGCAGTAAAAGCACCTAAAATTGCAGCCCATTGTCGCTACAGACAGGGAACTGGTACCGGGCATAAAATGAAATAGCGGCTTTTTCTCAATAGGATCAGAATTTTCAGCAATTATTTTACTGTAAACAAGTGAATAAAGCACTCCATCAATATTTTGCCTTACATAGCAAAAACCCTTTTCACCATTTCTAATGACACACCTGTGGTTACAGAGGTCGCACCTTATCTTATCACCTGAAATCTTCTTATATAAATATGCCTCTTTCATAATCTTTCCCGGTATTTTTAATAGTTATCGATACATGTACCCGAAATGACATTACATTATTATTATATAACCGGTTTCTATTATAACAAATAATTTATCGACGTAACCTGTAGTCTTAAATATTTTGAATTCAAATAGTTAAAATAACTCCCAGGAGCTAATCTATTATAAAAAATGATTATTTTTAATATACCCTTTTATAATCTATAATTGCTAAAGAATATAAAAAATAAATAATCTATATAATAAACAGAACAGAATAAAACTGATGTTATAAATATGATTCACAGAAAAATATTCTGGAGAAGTTTAAAAAACTGTTATAGTTGATAAAAAAAAATATTACATATAAAATTTTTATAAGTATAATTAATAACTGTAATTATTTAAATATAATATCAATTAATAGTTTAATTTAAAAAACTATTCCTTTTTAAGGATTGGCTCTAATTATGGAAAATGAAAAAGATGCATGGGTTTACTTTATAGAAATACTTAGTAAACAGAGTAAATATGAGGAGGTAATAAGAGCCTGCCATAATGCCATTAAAATGGATAGGAAGTTTAAGGAAGCGTGGTATTATTATGGTATTAGCTTTTACAAGCAGGGGAAATATGACGAATCCGAACTTGCCTGCAAGGAAGCCCTGGATTTAGATAATAAATATATTGATGCATTGCTATGTCTTGGCGCTACCCTATTCAAGCAAAATAAATATTCACAGGCAGAAAAGACTATAAGAGATTTAATAAAATTAGATGATAGAAATAAGGATGCCTGGAAAATACTCCATATATTATTAAAAAAACAGGGTAAATATAAAGAAGCAGAATTTGCAATCAAAAAAGCCGAAGAGATAGAATAGTCCATCTTTTCAAGTCCCGGAAAACATGCGCTTCCGGCATGTTTTCCATTAAATTAAATTCATCGTTTAAACCACAATCGTTAAATTTAATGGTGTCGGAAGGGGGACTTGAACCCCCATGAACAAAAATGTTCACAAGGCCCTCAACCTTGCGCGTCTACCAATTCCGCCATTCCGACACAAAGAAAATAATATATTTTTATTAAGTTTTCATCAAGTATTTTAATGCATTTAAAATACTTTCTTTAACTTTTTTTATATTTATTTAAATCTAAAAACAATATTTATTCCTCTTTAGGTTTCAGACATAAAGCTAACTGCTCAATCATATTACCCGGTTTTATAAGCAAACCAAAATCTTTACCCTCGTCCAGTCTGCTTACCAGTGTTAGATCAAAAGGAACACTCAGTATATCTACTTCTTTATCTTCAAGCATACCGATAAGATTATTTATATCAGTGTCAAAAACAATTCTTATATCATGAATACCGGATATTTCCTCAAAATAATATTCATTCTTCTCCAGCAATAAGTAACTATCCTTATCATACTTACCCAATTTATAAGGCCCATTTGATACTATATCATTTACAGAAATGCTGGTAATATCTTTCTCCTCAAGAAACCCTGCCGGCATTATAAATCCAAACAGCTTTCTGTAATCACTTATGTATTCCTTAAGTAGTATATTAAATTCCTTTTCATTTATAATTTCAATATCTTCGATTTTTAAGTAATCTTCATAATTATCAATGATTCCTTCATTTTCAAGTATGACATCATAACTATACTTAATATCTTCTGAAGTAATCGGCTCACCATTCTGCCAGAATATTTCATCCTTAAGAACAACATTAATCTTTTTATTGTAAACACTTGTTATCCTGTTTCCCTGGTAACTTTCTGCACTAACCAGAAAATTTTCATATTCACCTATTTCATTCAATCGCCACAGACCTTTAATCATCAGATCACTAATAAAATCTCCGCCCAGCAAATTATATAAATCATAATCCTCATCTCTGCAACCTACAACAATCTCATTATCTTCGGAATCTGCATGATGCCAGTCATCATTTAAAACCCAGCTTTCAAGATCAAAAAAAAACTCATTATTCTTAACGCTTACATCTAACTCTTCTATCTTTTCATTATTAAAGACAATTGCATATATCCGGCTATACAAGGGTAATACCACTGCATCATCAGCTACCAGATCCTGCAGATTCCCGAATAATTTTTTCCTCTCCTCAATATTATCCTCGCTTTCAAGGTCTTCAAGTATCAAGTCTACTTCCTGGTTGCCATACCAGTAAAAGTTTTCACAGTTTTTGTTATCCTCCGTTAACATTGGCGGTATCTTCACGGAATTAAAGCTATAATTTAAGCTGCTTCCATTAAAATTATAGACAGACCATAATCCCATCTCATACTCTCCATTGCCCACACAATCTCCATACCACTCCTCTGAAGGCTTATTAAATACCCATATTTTAATTCCAATTTTACCCAGGTCTTCCTTTATAAATTCTTCTATCATATCTTTCGTCTCACTATTAGAAATTGAACCTATAGTAACATAAAGAGGATTATCAACCCCATATCCCGCCCTGTTTAAAAGTTCTACTGCCTTATCGGGGTTATAATCATATTGGCTCCATGATTGACTGGAATAAAAAGAACCTTGCGCGAAAAGACTGTTAATAACCTCATTATATTTGCCGTATAGCTCTTCAACAATCCTCTCCCTGTCTATCGCATAAAATACAGCTTTCCTTATATTTAAATCACCAAGGGGGTTTTTATTTAACTGTTCTTCCTTTTGTGCCAGGAAAAATTCCTTACTATATATTATTCTTGATTCTTCTTGAATCTCTTCTCCGCTTCCGGTCACATTCTCGTCATCTATGGATGCAAGCAATTCAATTTTACTATAATCACATGAACATAACAGAATATTCATACAAATTATCGTAATAAATACGAAATATGCCATTATTTTTTTAAACTTTTTCATGATAAATTTCAGTAATTCTAGCCTTATCTAATATACTTATTTACTTTAAAACTATGAACTCCGGCAACGCAACAGGCATATCGTTAAAAATTTGCTTCCTCCTTTTTAAGTTAAAACGGCCAAAAATAGAGGTCTTTATTGAATCCATTGCCCAACCTTAGATATAAGGTTTAATGATTCCTTCTTTATATTCTAAAAATGCAGTGTTGGCTTTCGTAGCAGTAATTTTTATTTTAACTCTAATTAATAACCCTGTAATTTACAATAATCTATAAAAGCATATATAAAACTACAGTGGTAACTGCAAAAATTACCCCCAGTATAATAGTAATTCTATCAAGATTCTTTTCCACGATTCCCGTGCCGTCAAAAGTTTCTGCCATACCCGAGAAAAGGCCGGATACCCCCCCTCCCCTTCCTGCGTGAAGAAGGATAAGAAGTATCAATCCCAGACTTACAGTAATATGAATAGCAAATATAACATTCAGTAAAACAGAGCCCATATTTTTTTATACCTCCAAAATTACGATTAATGCCTTAATTTTTTTTGGTCTATATTTTAACAGATAAACATTATTATAAACAATATTTTATATCATATCTAACTTTTTTAAACCAATATACAGAAACGGCAATTTAAATTACACCTGACCGGATAAGATTGATTCCCCTGTCATTTCTTCCGGCTTTTTTATTCCGATAATATTCAATATGGTAGGAGAAATATCACTTAATTTAAAGTTACCCTCATCTTTTTTTAATTTTAAATTCTCATCACAAACTATAAAAGGCACCGGTGATGTAGAATGAGAAGTTATAACCTTACCAGTTTCAACATCCATCATTTTTTCAGCATTTCCATGGTCTGCTGTTATTAATGCAATACCCCCATTTTTAATTAATTCTTTATTAACCTTTTCCACACATTCATCTACTGTTTTAACTGCTTTCACAGCTGCATCCATGACTCCCGTATGACCTACCATGTCAGGATTTGCAAAATTCAATATAATAACATCATATTTTTTTGATTTAATCCTGTTTATTACTTCGTCAGTAACTTCATATGCGCTCATTTCCGGTTTTAAATCATAAGTCGCAACCTTTGGAGAAGGTATAAGAACCCTGTCTTCCCCATCATACGGCTTCTCGACTCCACCATTGAAGAAAAAAGTTACATGCGCATATTTCTCTGTTTCGGCAATCCTTAACTGTTTTAATTTATTATCGGACAGAACTTCTCCCAGGGTATTTACTATTTTAGCAGGTGGAAAAGCAACAGGAATTCTATATTCCTTATCGTACTGTGTCATTGAAACAAAATAAACCTTCGGCGGATTCTGCCCTCTGTCAAACTTATCAAACTCCTTACCGCTTATAAAAGCACTGGTAATCTGTCGGGCCCTATCCGGCCTGAAATTAAAGAATATTACGGAGTCACCTGAACTTATCTTCGCCTTTTCCTCATCCTTACATTCAACTATAGCCGGAACTAAAAATTCATCATCTACTCCATCATCATATGATGATTCGACAACCTCTGCAGCCCTCTTAAATTTTCTGCCTTCCCTGTATGCAAGAGCATCATAGCTTTTCTTAGTCCTGTCCCATCTGTTATCCCTGTCCATGCTATAATATCTTCCGCTTATAGTAGCTATCCGGCCAGACCCTTTCTTTTTCAGATAATCATCAACTTCATTTAAATAAGGAATAGCACTTCTTGGCGGTACGTCTCTTCCGTCCAGAAAAGCGTGTATAAATAGATTTTCTACTTCTTTTTCTGCTGCCAGGCCAATCAGCGCTTTGAGGTGCCTGATGTGGCTGTGTACCCCGCCGTCCGATACCAGGCCCATTATATGGAGCGACTTTCCATTTTCTTTTGCATCCTTTAAAGTACTCAGAAGTATTTTATTTTCAAAAAAAGTACCTTCCTTGATTGCCTTATTTATTCTTGTAAATTCCTGGTAAACTACCCTGCCTGCTCCAATATTCAGATGTCCTACTTCTGAATTACCCATCTGTCCTTCCGGAAGTCCTACAGCTTCTCCGGACGGCTTCAACTTTACATGAGGATAAATTTTATAATAATTATCAATATTAGGAGTTTTAGCTGTTTTTACCGCATTTCCTCTGGATTCTTCCGATAACCCCCATCCATCCATTATTATCAAACATGCTGGTCTTTTAATTTTATTCCTTCTTCCCATTAATAATTTAGTAATTGATTATTTCCATAAAATCATCCGCTTTTATACTTGCACCCCCTACAAGAGCTCCATCTATATCCGACATTCCCATAAGCTCTGTAACGTTTGAGGGCTTGACACTCCCTCCGTATAAAATTCTACAATTCTCGGAAATCCTCTTGTTATATAATTTTTCTATGTTTTTTCTTATTGACAGACACATGCTGTTCGCATCCTCGGACGTTGCAGTTTTCCCTGTGCCTATTGCCCATATCGGCTCATATGCAATTGTTATCTTTCCAATATCTTCGTTGTCAACACCTTCAAGGCCTTTTTTTAACTGGCCAATTACATATTCATCCGCCTTTCCGCTTTCCCTTATATCCAGTGTTTCACCAATACATATAATTGGCTTAATGCCTTCCTTTAAAGCAGAAAAGATTTTCTTGTTAACTAGTTCATCAGTCTCACTAAAATACTGCCTTCTTTCACTGTGTCCGATTATCACGTATTCGACACCAAGTGTCTTCAACATCTCAGGCGAAATTTCTCCGGTAAATGCTCCCTTTGATTCATAGTGCATATTCTGGGCACCAAGTCCTATATTAAGATTATCAGAATCAATTATTGTCTTTACACTTCTCAGCGCCGTGAAAGGTGGAAATACCGCCACTTCACAATTATTTTTGTTTTTGTATTTGTATCCGAGATCCTGCATAAAACTTACGGCCTTCTTATGAGTCATATTCATCTTCCAGTTCCCGGATATAAAAGGTTTCCTCATAATATTAATCCTTTCTTTTTAATTTGCCTATCTTAAATTACCTTATACTTTTATCTAAAAGAGATGATATACCAGGCAATTCACTGCCTTCAAGAAGCTCCATAGACGCTCCTCCGCCGCTTGACACATGCGACAATTTTGAAGTCAGACTATATTTCTTTAATGCGGCCAGAGTATCTCCGCCTCCTGCCACTGTAACAGCATCACTTTCGGCAACAGCTTCAGCTATTTTCTTCGTACCATTAGAAAAATTTTTCCATTCAAAAACTCCCACCGGTCCGTTCCAGAATATAGTCCCTGCATTTAAAATTTCATTCTTAAATATTTCTATACTTTTGTCGCCGATATCCATACCCATCCACTCTACCGGAATCGATTGTACCGAAACCAGCTTCTTTTCAGACTCACTGTCAAATTCCTTCGCTATCACGATATCCAGAGGCAATAATAACCTGACATTTTTTTTCTCTGCTTCTGCAAGCATCTCCCCGGCAAAACCAATCTGGTCATCCTCACAAATTGATTTGCCTATCTCGTATCCCTTCGCTTTTAAAAAGGTGTAAGTCATTCCTCCGCCAAGTATTAAACTATTAACTTTTCCAAGTAAATTCTTGATAACCTTTATTTTGTCCGAAACTTTGCTTCCGCCCAGTATTGCTAAAAACGGCCTCTCAGGCGATTCAAGCAGAGATGTAAGAATTTCTACTTCCTTCTTAATTAAAAAGCCCGCAACCGCCGGAAGATGCTCCGTCACACCCTTAACAGATGCATGAGCCCTATGGGCAGCACCAAATGCATCATTAACATAAATATCAGCCAGAGAAGCCAGGGATTCCGACAATTTATTATCATTAGCTTTCTCACCAGGGTCAAACCTTAAGTTTTCCAGCATTACGACTTCGCCATAGCTCATTTCATTATCTATGTAGTTTTTAATCTCTTCTGAATAAACCCGGTCAAATTTTTTAACATCTTTTCCTATTAACTGGCTGAGTCTCTTCGCAACCGGGTCCAGTCTTAATTTATCTTCAACAACCCCTTTTGGTCTTCCGAGATGAGACATCAGGATAACTTTGGCTTTCTTTTCAATAAGATAATTTACAGTTTTTAGCGACAATTTTATTCTGGTATCATCAGTAATATTAAGCTTATCATCAAGGGGAACATTGTAATCTACCCTTACCAGTACCTTCTTATTCCCGACCTCTATATCCTCTATTGTTTTTTTATTGAACATTCTTATCACCAAACCTTAATTCATAAATAACCGGGGTATTAAAACCCCGGCTATTTATTTTTAAACTTAGTTCTAAATATTTATTTCATAACGTATTTTACCAGGTCAAACAGCCTGCTTGAGTATCCCCACTCGTTATCATACCATGACAGAACCTTGACCATACTTCCCTTTTTGACGGTACCAAGTGAATCATAAATCGAAGAATGGGAATCTCCTACAATATCAATGGAAACTATCGGCTCGTCACAATATCTTAAAATACCTTTAAATCCTGATTCCTGTGATGCTTCTTTAAAAGCATTATTTATATCATCCAGAGAACAGTCCTTTTCAATCTCTACGCTGAGGTCTACAAGTGAACCCACCGGCAGCGGTATTCTTATTGCAAGGCCGTCCAGCTTGCCTTTAAGCTCCGGTATCACCAGTCCGATTGCGCTTGCTGCACCTGTTGTCGTTGGTATTGCCGCCAGAGCAGCTGCTCTGGCTCTTCTCAGGTCCTTATGAGGTAGGTCAAGAATTTTCTGGTCATTGGTATAGGCATGAATCGTGGTCATAATACCGCTTTTTATAACGAAATTCCTGTTTAGAACCTCACATACCGGTGCAAGAGCATTTGTAGTGCAGGAAGCATTTGAGATTATATTATGTTCATTCTTGTCGTAACTCTCATGATTAACACCCAGAACCATTGTAATATCTGCCCCTTCTCCCTTGGCAGGTGCTGAAATAATTACTTTTTTTGCTCCTGCTTTAAGATGTTTCTCTGCTCCTTCTCTGGTCCTGAATATACCTGTGGCTTCTAAAGCAACATCTGCTCCCATCTCTTTCCATGGAAGTTCCTCGGGGTTTTTTATAGAAGTAATCTTAATCTTTTCTCCGCCAACCTCTATATAGTCGTTACCTGCATTAATCTCCGTATCCAGTACACCATATACAGAATCATACTTTAGAAGATGGGCAAGGGTTTTTGGGTCATATAAATCATTAATTCCAACTATATCAACATTGTTTTCCTTATCATACTTTAACTTTGCTCTTAAAAATTGCCTTCCTATTCTTCCAAAACCATTAATTCCTACCTTTACAGTCATTATCCTCCTCCTTCTTATAAAAGATATCTTTTTTTATTAAAACTTGACTGCCAAATTTTGTTCATATAACTATAAAGCATTTTTATTTAAATATAAACCGTGTAATTTTAACAAATTTAATTAAATCAATAAAGTAAAATAACATAGAATATAACTAATATAAACCAGATTTTAAAACATAATAATCCGCTCTTTAATCGTAAGGGGAATATTGCTACTCTTTACCGATATCCCTGTGGTAAATCTTTATGGAATAACCGCTTACTTTCAAATATTCATACAGTTTATCAGATATTACAACCGACCTGTGCTTGCCTCCAGTGCACCCTATGCCTATAGCCAGATAACTTTTACCCTCTGCTATGTAATTGGGTACTAAAAAATCAAGCAGCTTCTCAAAAATATTCATAAATTTTCGTGTTTCATTGCTATTCAATACGGATTTAATTACTTTATCATCTTTGCCGTTCAGGTCTTTTAACTCATCATTATAAAAAGGGTTTGGTATAAATCTTACATCCATTACTATATCCATGCTCTCCGGAACACCATATTTATAACCGAATGAATTAACAGATATCTGCATCAGTTTACTTTTTTCCGTGTTGCTCATCATTCGGTCCGTTATTGCCACCCTCAGTTCCTTAGAATTCAAAAGCGATGTGTCAATCACCACATCTGCTATCTCTCTCAACCTCCCCATTTTTTCAATTTCTTCTTCAACTCCGTTGGCAATATTACCATCCTCAACAAGAGGATGCTTCCTTCTTGTCAGCGAATATCTCTTAATAATCGCGCTTTTGGCTGCTTCAAGAAATAAAATTCTGTAATCTATTTTTCTTTTTTTAAGTTCATCCAGTGTCTTATAAATCTCTTTAAAAAAGTAACCGCTCCTTAAATCTATGGCAAATGCGGCATTATTAATATTTCTGTTTTTCATGGAGAAATATTTGATTATATCAAGCAGAAGATGCGCCGGCAGATTATCTATGCAGTAATATCCGGCATCCTCAAAATAGTTTAGTGCTTCTGTTTTACCTGCCCCTGATAAACCCGTAATTATAACAATATCCATGCCGCTTTTTATTTTCTCTTTTTTTATATTCATATCTATATTAACCTTTTTCGCCTTTTTTTTCCTTAAAAAATATTAATTTTGAAATTACTATGCTGATTATGCTTATAACAATGGAACTCAATACATATCCCCAGAATCCGTTAACCTCAAGTCCCCTAACAGCTAAATCTACAATCCATAACATACCTGCGTTTATAACAATATTAAAAAGCCCCAGAGTTAAAATATTTATTGGTATTGACAATATTTTAACAATTGGCTTAATTACAACGTTACACAAACCAAGAAGCAGCCCTGCAATAAAAGCAATCTTAATCCTGTCCCAGTTCGTATCACCGGATATATAAATAAAAGGCAGAAAATACGAGGCCACTGTAATTGAAAAAGTAAGAATAGCCCACTGAAGAATCCACCTTATCAAATGAAACCTCCGGATTTCTCTCTACGAATTTTTCTGTATATGTTTATTGCATCTTTATAGCCGAGACCTTTTATGCTCATTAAATCTTTTACGGTCATACTTTTTAGATCTCCAGCCGAATTTATGTGCTCAAAAATATTTTTTTTCTTTCTCTCCCCTATTCCCTTTATACCATCCAGTATAGAATTGAACATATGCTTATCCCTTAATTTCCTGTGATATTTTACTGCAAATCTATGAGCTTCATCTCTTACTTTAATTAAAATTCCCGTATGCCTTAAACCTAAATCAAGCCTTACCCCATCCGGATACTTTTCACAAAATATAACTTCCTCCCTTTTTGCGATACTTATCACGTCAATGCTTTTTATCCGTTTTTTTCCTAAAATATTTTTAACTACATTATACTGAGCTTTTCCCCCATCTATTACTAAAAGGTCCGGTTTTATACTAAAAATGTTTTTCCTTTTCGGCTTTTTCTCCCCATCCGGTTTATTCTCTATATATTTCAACCTTCTTGTAATAACTTCCTTAATCATACCGCAATCGTCCTGACCTTTTACAGACCTTATTTTAAAATGTCTGTAATTCTTGTTTTCTAACTTACCATTTACCGCAACTGACATGGACCCCACCGGGAATGTATCCTTTAAATTTGAAATATCATAACATTCTATCGTTCTGGGAACGTTGGAAAGCCCGAGCATTTCCTTGAGGCTAACGAGGTCCTTATCCAATTCTTCCCGATTAATTTCCTTTTCAAACTTCTTTTTCTCAAGATAAAATGCCGAATTCCTGCATGCCATATCCATTATTTTCCTTTTTTCCCCGATTTTAGGAACAATCAGCTTAACTTTCTTACCCGCCCTGCTCTCAAGCCATTCCGATATTAACTTCTTATTTCCTATCTCCGCTTCACAGAAAATTCTGTCAGGAATATCGTTCATGCTTCCATAATAATCTCTAATAAATGCAGATAATATTTCTCCCTTCTTAAGATATCCGGTGTTATTTATGGTGAAATTGTTAACCAGGGCAAGTTTTCCCGACCTGTATATAAATAAACTTACGACAGAACTGTCATTATCCCCTGCAGCAGATAGAAAATCCCATTTATCTCCTTCTTTATAAAAAATCTTCTGTCTCCTGTGCAATCTATTTATACTGTCTATTCTATCCTTTATTTCTTGAGCTTTCTCAAACTTCTTATTATCTGAATAATCTTTCATCTCAATATTCAGTTTTTTGATAACCGTCCTGTCCTTTCCTTTAAGGAACAGCTCTATAAGCTTAATATTCTTTCCATATTCCTCAGGCGATATTTTACCAATACAGGGAGCCCTGCATAGATTAATATAATAATTAAGACAGGGTGTATCCGGGCCCTTCCCCGGCTCCCGTTTTTTACAATCCCTTAACTTGAATATTTTCCCTAGATAGTCAACAGTCTTTCTAACAGCCCTGACATCGGTATAAGGCCCAAAATACTTTGCGCAGCCAATATTCCTGTTCCTTGTTAAAAATACCCTCGGAAATCTTTCCCCTTCTGTAATCGCAATAAAAGGATAGGATTTATCATCTTTTAATTCTATGTTGTATCTTGGTTTGTTTTTTTTAATAAGGTTGCTTTCCAGTATCAGCGCTTCTGTCTCACTGTCGGTAACTACATAATCTATGGACTTAATTTTACCTGTAAAACCCGGCGGTTTTGAATATAAAAAGTTGACTCCTCTATCCTTAAAATAGCTTCTCACCCTCTTATAGAGGTTTTTTGCCTTGCCTATATAAACAATGTTTCCGTCCGAATCCTTAAAAATATATACGCCCGGCTTTTTCGGGATTATTTCCAGGAATTTTTTACTATTTTTAATATATTCTGAATTCTTATTTACTTCCAGCGCCTCTCTCATATATTTGCATCCACCGCTTTTCTATCCATATACGTTCTTATAAATTTTCCCGTATAGGAATTTTTGCTACCTGCTACCTCCTCGGGTGTCCCGTATGCAACTATCCTTCCTCCCTTATCTCCGCCTTCAGGTCCTAAATCTATAATATAATCCGCGCTCTTTATTACCTCCATATTGTGTTCAATAACCAGGACCGTATTCCCTGAATCTACAAGTCTTTTAAGTATTGTAAGCAATTTTTTTATATCATCAAAATGAAGGCCGGTCGTAGGCTCGTCCAGAAGATACAAAGTATTACCTGTTCCCCTCTTTGAAAGCTCCGTAGAAAGTTTGACCCTCTGGGCTTCACCTCCCGATAAAGTAGTAGACGGCTGGCCCAGTTCTATATAGCCCAGCCCCACATCATTTATCAGTTTTAATTTTCTGCTTATTCTTGGAATATTTTCAAAAAATTTCATAGCTTCTTCAACAGTCATATTTAATACATCATCAATATTTTTACCCTTATACTTTATCTCTAAAGTTTCCCGGTTAAACCTCTTCCCCTTGCAGACATCACAGGGTATATATATATCAGGCAGAAAATGCATCTCTATTTTAATAAGCCCGTCTCCATTACATGCCTCACACCTGCCTCCCCTGACATTAAAGCTAAACCTCCCCGGCTTATAGCCCCTCATTTTTGATTCATGTGTCCTCGAGAACAGCTCCCTTATATAGGTAAAAACACCGGTATAAGTAGCAGGATTGGAACGAGGAGTCCTCCCTATCGGCGACTGGTCAATAACAATTACCTTATCGATATTCTCATAATTTAGTATTTCATCATGTTCACCAGCGTGATATCTTGTCTTCATCAGTAAGTTCGAAAGGGACGGATAAAGTATCTCATTTACAAGCGTACTTTTGCCTGACCCGGACACCCCGGTCACTGCTATCAATTTCCCAAGATCTATCCTTACGTCTATATTCTTTAAATTATGCTCTCTGGCTCCCTTTACAACTATATGGCTTCCCCTGCCTTCCCTTCTTCTATCAGGAACAGGTATTGATTCCCTGCCGCTCAGATATTTGCCCGTAATTGAATTTTTGCAATCATATATGTTATCAAGCTTCCCGTTATAAACTATTTTTCCGCCGTGAATGCCTGCTCCAGGTCCTATATCCACTATAAAATCAGAACTTCTCATTGTTTCCTCATCGTGTTCTATAACTATTATCGAATTCCCCTGGTCTCTCAGCCTCTTCAATGCACTTATCAATTTTTTATTATCCTTTTGATGCAGACCTATGCTGGGTTCGTCAAGTATATATAATACTCCTACAAGACCCGCTCCTATCTGCGTGGCCAGCCTTATTCTCTGTGACTCTCCGCCTGACAGGGTACTTGATTTTCTGTCCAGCGTCAGATACCCGAGTCCTACATCCTTGAGGAAATTAAGTCTCTCAATAATCTCCTTTATCAACCTGCCGCCAATCATTCTTTCTCTTTCATTCAATTTCAGCGATTTTAGCCACTTTATACCATCCTTGATGGGCTTTTCTGTAAAATCCGCTATGGAGAAAGAGTCAATTTTTACCGAGAGACTTTCCGGCCTCAATCTTTTTCCTTTGCATGCGCTGCAGGGTCTTTTGCTTATCATTCTTTCGATTTTAGCTCTCTGTGATTCAGATTCTGTTTCAAGATATCTTCTTCTTAAATTATTGACCAGACCCTCGAACTTTAAGTAGTACTGCCTTGGCTGTCCCTTATGATTAATATAACCAACCCTTATTTCTTTCCCATTGGTTCCGTACAGTATTATTTTTTTTATTGATTCATCAAGTTCTTTAAATGGGGTATAAATATCAAAATCATATTCCCTGGCAAGGCTTTTAATCAGCTGGGTGTAGTAGTTTGAATAACCTATTTTAAAGAAGGGGGCAGCTCCATCCATTAAGCTTAAATCAGGATATCTTACAATAAGGTCGGGGTCAATTTCCCTGCTCATCCCCAGGCCGCCGCATTCCTTACACGCTCCATAAGGGCTGTTAAAAGAAAACATTCTGGGGGTAATCTCCTCATAATCTATTCCACAATTCAGACAGGAAAAATTTTCTGAAAACTTAAATACTTCCCCTGATTCAATTAGTTGTATATAAACGATGCCTCCGCCCTCACCAAGGGATATTTCGATATCCTCTGCAAGCCGCTTCCTTATATCCGGCTTCATTTTTAGTCTGTCAACAACAATTTCTATGTTATGCTTCCGGTTTTTATTAAGGTCGGGATTAAAATTTTCATCAATTTCATAGATTTCACCGTCAATTCTTACTCTGGCATATCCGCTGTTCTTTATATTCTCAAAAGTCTTTACATACTCGCCTTTTCTACCCCTGACAATTGGCGATAGAACCTGAAACTTTATGCCATCCTGAAACTCCATTACCCTGTCAACTATCTGGTCTACCGTCTGTCTGGTTATCCGTCTTCCGCATTTGTAGCAATAAGGCGTGCCTATACGGGCATAAAGAACCCTGAGGTAATCATATATCTCTGTAATTGTTACCACGGTAGACCTGGGGTTCTTTGAAACACCCTTCTGGCTTATAGAAACTGCAGGAGACAGACCTTCAATCAGGTCAACATCAGGTTTATCCATCTGCCCCAGGAATTGCCTTGCATAAGAAGATAAAGACTCAACATATCTCCTCTGACCTTCAGCATAAATAGTATCAAAAGCAAGTGATGACTTCCCGGAACCGCTGACACCCGTAAAAACTATAAATTTATTTCGCGGAATCCTTAAATTTATGTTTTTTAAATTGTGCTCTCTGGCACCTTTTATAATTATTTCTTCCTTCATTTTTAGACTTTTATACCTGTTATCTTTTTTATCCTTTTTATCTCATCCCTTATAACAGCAGCTTCTTCAAAATTTAATTCTCGTGCAGCAATATACATCTCTTCTTCCAGACCGCTTATTATAACAGCAATTTTGGAAGGTTTCATACTCAGCAATTTTTTCTCGCCAAACTTTTCCTTTTTTTCACTTACCTTAAACTCCGCTTTTGCTTCCCTTCCTTTTTTTATGCCCCTATTGTACAGTATGTCGGATACTGTTTTGTTTATTGTTCTCGGGATGATACCGTTTTCCAGATTATATTTAACCTGTATCTCCCTCCTCCTGTCAATCTCATCTATAGCATTCTTTATTGAATCAGTCATGTTATCGGCATACATTATAACTTTCCCGTTTACGTTTCTCGCTGCTCTTCCAATCGTTTGTATTAAGGATATTTCAGACCTCAAAAATCCTTCCTTATCTGCATCAATTATCGCTACCAGGGAAACTTCCGGAAGATCCAGGCCCTCCCTTAATAAATTTATCCCCACAAGAACATCGAATTCACCCTTTCTCAACCCCCTTAATATCTCTACCCTTTCCAGTGTATCTATATTTGAATGAAGATATCTTGCCCTTATCTTCCTCCCCGACAGGTAATCTGTAAGGTCTTCAGCCATTTTTTTGGTAAGAGTGGTAACAAGAACCCTCTCGCCCCTATCTACAACCTTCTTAATCTCTAAAATCAGGTTTTCTATCTGGCTTTCTGTTTCTCTAACAGAAATTTCCGGTTCAACCAGGCCCGTGGGCCTTATTATCTGCTCTACTATCTGGCTGCTTACTTTCCTCTCATAAGGACCCGGGGTAGCAGTGGTGAATACGGCGCTTTTTATTTTTTCCTCAAATTCGCTAAATTTTAACGGCCTGTTATCAAGCGCAGAGGGAAGCCTGAATCCATAATCTACCAGGTTTTGTTTCCTTGACCTGTCACCTTCGTACATCCCCCTTATCTGCGGTACTGAAATATGAGACTCATCTATAATAGCCAGGAAATCATCAGGGAAGAAATCTAAAAGGGTGCTTGGCGGCTCACCGGGTTTTCTGCCGAGTATATGCCTTGAATAATTCTCTATTCCGCTGCAAAATCCCAGTTCCGCTATCATTTCCATGTCGTATCTCGTCCTTGATTCCAGCCTCTGCGCTTCAAGAAGCTTATTATGGGCCCTAAAATATTCCAATCTTTTCTCAAGTTCTTCACCGATAGTCTTTAGTGCCCTTTCAACCCACTCAACCGTAGCCAGGAAATGTGTGGCAGGAGATATTATACATACTTCCTTCTCATCATAAATTTCACCCGATACGGGGTTAAATTCACTGATTTTTTCCAGTTCATCCCCGAATAGCTGAATCTTTACAGCCCTGTCCTGATAGGCGGGAAATATCTCAATAGTATCTCCCTTAACCCTGAATTTTCCGTTAGTAAAATCATAATCATTTCTCTCATACCTTATGTTAACAAGCTTATTTATTATTTCTTCCCTCTGGAATTCCTCTCCTCTCTTTAAAACAACCCTCTGCCTTCCATATTCCGAAGGGGAACCCAGCCCGTATATGCAGGAAACACTCGCAACCACTATAACATCGTTTCTGGTGTAGAGGGAATTGGTAGAAGACAATCTCAACTTTTCTATTTCCTCATTTATCGAAGTATCTTTTTCAATATAAAGGTCCCTGCCCGGCAAATAAGCTTCCGGCTGATAATAATCATAATAGCTAACAAAATATTCAACTGCATTTTCCGGGAAGAACTCTTTAAATTCATTGCATAGCTGAGCTGCAAGTGTTTTGTTGGGAGCCATGACCAGCGTGGGGATCTGGGCATTCTTTATAACATTTGCCATTGAATATGTTTTACCGGAGCCGGTTACTCCCATCAGACACTGGAACTTAAAATCTTTCTCAATGCCTTTTGTTAATTTATAGATAGCTTTACCCTGGTCTCCCTGGGGAGAATAGTTGGATAAAATCTTAAACTCTCTGCCAGCCATTTTTTAAAAAGATATATTATTTTATAAAATACTTTTAAAGGATACTATATGTTTTTTAATATCTCTCCGACCTTAAGGAATAAATCTTCCTTTGAGCCATCATTATTTATTATAAAATCCACTTTATCTTTATTTATCTTTATATGCTGCCCCTCTACTTTTAATTTGATTTCATCTTCCGGAAGCCCGGACTGCCTTAAATACTTTTCTCTTCTTTTTTCTGAACTCTCTACAAGAACGGTAAAGTCACAAAATTCATCCAGCCCGCAGCCAAACAAAACTGCTGCATCTACTATCTTATAGCTTTCCAGAAGTTTTTTGGCTAAAATTTCCCTAACTTCGCTTTTTATTAAAGGGAACATTAATTTATTCAATTTATCCAGCTGATTTTTATCTGAAAATACTTTCCCTGCAAGCAGCCTGAAATCTAACCCTCCCCTGGAGTTAAAAACATCATTTCCGAAAAGCTCTCCTATTTTCGTCAAAACTCCGGGATTTTTTGAATATATACCCTTTGCCACCTCATCTACATCTATTACAGTCACTTCTTTTTTTATTTTCTTTACAAACCCTGCAGCCAGACTCTTGCCCGAAGCAATTTTACCAGTAACTCCTATTACTTTTATAATGCTCCTCCTTATTTCCTGCCATAAAACACTTACAAATTAATATTTTTACAGCATAGATTTATTAAAACGACCAGTACTAATAATAATATATTATTACCAATAGTAATACATTAATAATAAGATAATGATTTTTACCGGATTAATATGGCAGTCTTAAGCGGTTTTACTGTACCTGCTTTAGAAATATATTTACTGGAGATTTAATTTGAATATTTTAATCTTCTAAAACAATACACTTTTTGTGATTTTTAATTAAAAGAGTTCCAGCAAATTTACTATTCTATATTTGCTTCGTCCTTCATTTCTTTAAGTATCTCGTTTATCTGCTTCTTTTTACTTGATTCTACGTTTTTCTGCTCATCTTCAGGGACTTTTTTGTCAGCAGACTTATCCTTATCTTCTGAAGGTTTTTCTTCTTCTTTTTCTTTTTCTTTTACTTTCTTCTTTTTATCTTTTACTTCCTGCTTTTTATCCTCTTTTTCCTTCTTTTCTGAATCTTTCTCCTGCGGCTTTTCTTCTTCTAATTTCTCTTTCTTCGTCTTCTTTTCTGTTTTCTTCTCCTCCGGCTCTTTCTCTTCAGTTTTTTCCTCCTCGTCTTTAACCGGATTTTCCACCTGTTTCACACTAAAAGCCATTCTCCTCTTATCAAGATCTATATCAATAATCCTGACCGTCAGTTCGTCTCCAATTTTCGCAACATCACTGGGACTCTTTACCTGGTCATCACTTAACTCTGAAATATGAACAAGACCTTCACAGTCTTCATCAATCTGTACAAAAAGACCGAATTTTACAATCCTTGTCACCTTGCCCTTTAATACTTCCTTAATAGAATAATTCTTTATTCTCTCCAGCCAGGGGTCTTTCTGTGTCTGCTTCAAACCAAGTGATAGTCTCTGCTTTTCATAATCAATATCAAGTATCTCAACATCAACTTCCTGGTCCACGCTGACTATCTCTGAAGGATGCTTAACATGATTCCATGAAAGCTCTGAAATATGAACAAGACCATCTATTCCATCCACATCAACAAAAGCTCCGAAATCCGCAATACTGGTTATCGTGCCTTTTCTAACCTGTCCAACTTCCATCTTACTCAGTATTTCTTTTCTCTGCTCTTTTCTTTCATCTTCTACAATAGCCTTTCTTGACAGGACGACGTTGTTCCTGTTTCTATCAACTTCAATTATTTTGCATGAACACTTCTCTCCTATGTATGACTCAAGGTCTTGTGTTTTTCTCACATCTATTAATGACGCAGGTAAAAAACCTCTCAGTCCTATATCAACAATAAGGCCGCCTTTTACACATTCTATAATTTCGCCTTCAATAGTATCTCCATTTTCATATATCTTTTCTATCCTATCAAAATTTTCTTCAACTTCAGCTCTCTTCTTTGATAATATCAGCCGGCCATCCTGGTCCTCTTTCTGAAGCACCATTATTTTTATCTCATCATCAATTTTTAGAATATCCCCGGGTTTCACACTATTTCTTATTGATAGCTCATTCAGCAGTATTACCCCTTCCGATTTGAACCCAACATCTACAAGCACTTCATCTTTATCTATTTTTACTACTTTTCCTTTAATCACATCTCCATCATTTAAATCAATCATGGTCAGGTCATAATTGGGGACCATTTTCCCGTTTTCATCCTCAATCATATAATTGTCATTAGTTAGTTTTTTAGAATAATTTTTCTCAGTCATTTTTTAATAAATCAATCTCCTTTTTTAATATTTGAAAAGGATAACACGCAAAAAAAGAATAATCAATATTATAAATAAATTTTTTATATATACCAGTTCTTACCCGTTTTTACAGTTACCTTAAGCCTTACCTTAAGATTCATGCAATCTTCCATTGATTTGATTACTATATTCTTTACAGTATCTTCATCCTTCTTTTTTAGTTCCAACACCAGCTCATCATGGACATGAAGGATTATATTACAATCTATTTTTTCTAATTTCAGCTTATTATATAATGCCACTGTTGAAATTTTCATTATATCCGCAGCGCTACCCTGTATCGGTGTATTAACTGCAAATCTCTCGCCAAGATTCCTTAGCCTGTTATTACTGCTGCCCAGCTCTTTTATGTATCTTTTTCTCCCAAAAATTGTTGTCGAGTAACCCTTTTTATATGCTTCATCTACTAAATACTTTAAATACTTACGAACGGCGGGGAACCTGTCAAAATATTTTTTTATATAATCCCTGGCCTCCTGCTCGGAAAGAGAAAGCCTTCCTGCAAGGCCGTATTCGGTCATACCATAAATTATTCCAAAATTTATTGCCTTTGCCTTTTGCCTTAAAGTTCTGTCAACATCTTCATAATCTACTCCGAAAATTTCTGAAGCTGTCCTCGTATGTATATCCTCGTCCCTTTTAAAAATATCTATAAGGTTACTGTCCCCTGAAAGATGTGCAAGGACACGCAGTTCAATCTGGGAATAATCCGAAGACATTATCAGGTCATAACCCTTACCGGGAATAAAGGCCTTTCTTATCTGTCTTCCAAATTCCGTCCTTGCCGGTATATTCTGGAGATTAGGACTGCTGCTGCTTATTCTCCCTGTAGAAGTACCCAGCTGGTTATATGTTGTATGAACTCTTAAATCCCTGTTATCAATCAACTTTGGAAGAACATCTATATAAGTATTTTTAAGCTTGGCTTTTTCCCTGTAATCAAGTATTTTCTCTATCACCGGCGAGCTGTCATAAATATTTTTAAGAGCTTCTGCATCAGTGGAAAAACCTGTCTTAGTTTTTTTTGTAACAGGAAGCCCTAACTTTCTGTATAGTATCTCTGACAACTGTTGTGAAGAATTAATATTAAATTCTTCTTTACAGAGTTTATAAATTTCTTCCTTAAGTTTCTTTATGGCACCATCATATTCCTTAATCAGGTCATTTAAATATTTTTTATCAATATTAATACCCGTATATTCCATTTCAGCCAGAACTTTTATAAGCGGTTCTTCAACTTCATTGTAAAGCTTCTCCATCTGCTCATTTTTTATTTCTTTTAGCAATTTATCTTCAACCGACTTATAAAAGCCCAATCTTGCCAGCAGCAATTCCAGTTCAATTTTTTCCTGCTTAGTTTCACCCTCCTTACGGAAATCGAGTTCCATCTGTTTCTTTTTATCCGCCTCTGCAGGCAGACCCTGCTCGTTTCCTCTGCTTTCCGTATCATTTCTGTCTTTACTTACCATATTTTTTACATCTATATTTAAAAGGTCATATATTATTTCATCCATATCTACCGAGGATTTATTTGGATTAAGTATCAGATACATCATTTTATAATCAATAAACTTACCCTCTAAGGTAATTTCATTCCTTTTAAATATCTTATAAATATTCTTAAAATCAAAACCGGATATTTCATTTTTATCATCTTCCAGAAGTTTCTTCAGCTCTACTCCTGCATACCCATTTTCCAGCTTATCTCTACCGATAAAGTATGCGTCTTCTTTACCCCTGTATATAACAATTCCGTAAAATTTGCCGCATGGCACAAATTCAGTAATAAAAAAGTCTTTTTCATCCTTATCTTTACTCAAATTCCTTACATCGTTTCCGCCTGTAACATACCTTAATTTAATTTTTTTAATTTTCCCTGCAGCTTCAGCCCTGCCTGATCCATCATCTTCTTTAAAATCAATTTTGCTTTCCATACCATGTAACTTCTTTACCAGGTTCCTGAACTCCAGACTTTCAAAAAGCTCCCTTACCCTGCCAATACTAATATTTTTAAAACTGCTGGCTATTATTTCTTCCACATTTATATCATTAATCATTTTAAGCGAGGCAAGCTTTTTACTCAGCTCCGCAACATTTCTGTTCTCCTGAAGAATATTCTTTAAACGCCTGTTATCAATCTTTTCAAGCTTTTCATATATCTCTTCAACGGAACCATATTTTGATAACAGCAATTTTGCTGTTTTTGGTCCCACCCCCGGTACTCCCGGGATATTATCCGAACTATCCCCCATAAGAGCCAGGAGGTCTTTTATATTTTCAGGCTCAACCCCGAATTTCTCTACGACACCTGCCCTGTCAAACGTTACTGTGTCCGTAACCCCCTGTCTTCCAGACATAACCTTCACATTATCAGAAACAAGCTGCAGCATATCCTTATCACCGGTAACTATTATTACCTCGCTTGACGGGTTATCTATTTTAGAAACTATATCGGCAATTATGTCATCTGCTTCAAATCCGTCCCTTTCAATGCAGGTAATATTAAATACTCTAAGGACTTCTTTAATAAGGGGAAGCTGGTTTTCAAGTTCATCGGGCATCTTTTTTCTTTTTATTTTATACCGGTCAAACATTTTATGCCTGAAAGTCGGGGTCTTACTGTCAAAAGCACATATTACGGTATCGGGTTTCTGCTCCTCAATCAGTTTTAACAGCATATTGGTAAAACCCAGAACAGCATTTGTAATAACCCCCGATGATGTAGAAATGCTGTCGGGAAGTGCATAGAAAGCCCTGTATGCTATGTTATTCCCATCTATCAGAACTATTTTATCTTTCTTTACATTGTCCAATTAAAAAAGAACCCCTTTAAAAAATTATGATGTTTTAATATTAAGCAGGGCATTTTTTATTTAATTATATGCCAGCCGGTTTCCTCCTGATTTCCTGGCCTTATACATCAGGGCATCCGCTTTTTTAAATAACCCTGCCGCATCAAGATTTCCCTTATATTCGCATAATGACTATAACATATCAATTTACGCTAATAAAGCATACCCGATACCTGCCTGAATTTTAATATTCTAAATTTTATTTTAACTGCTATGATTAAATACCTATATAAACTATATAAAGTAAGAGGATGGAAAAAGCGCCATCAAATTTATTAAAAATTTAACAGCGCTTATGGTTATTAAAATATAATAAATTACATAGAAATTGTCAAGTATTATCTAATTATTCTTATTATGCAAATTACATATTAATATATTTATTATGTTGTAATATTGACTATGCCGGACTTCCCCAATAGTTACATCAACCATTCCCTTCATATCAATTCTTGATAATAATTTATATAAATTGTATTATTTTTGATGCGCCGGAGTGGCGGAATTGGCAGACGCGCTGGACTCAAAATCCAGTGGACCGCAAGGTTCGTGTCGGTTCGACCCCGACCTTCGGCACCAGGCAAATTATTAAAACACAGAAATTATTTTACTTAAAGGTTTTATTATTAATTTAAACTTTTCTGGTGTCACTGAAATAAAATAGCTAAGAATGGATTTTAAAAAACTTAAGAAGTTTTAAAGAGATAATATATGAGCCAATTTGTAAAGGTCTAAATCTATACCTTTCTCCTTTTTCAGAATATCTTCAAACCTTGATATTTCAATTTTCATGCTCCTTATTCCCACCATATAATCACTTTTACCCTCAATTATCAGGTCCACTGCTTTTTTACCAAATTCAGCCGCAAGTATTCTGTCCATAGCGGAAGGAGAACCTCCCCTCTGTATGTGCCCGAGTACCGATACCCTTACATCATGCCCCTCCTGTAACTTAATGGAAGAAGCAACCTCTGATGCTTTTGCTGCACCTTCCGCAACTATTATAAGGGTATGCCTCTTTACTCTCCTGTGTTTCTTTATCTGCCTTGCAACTTTGACCAGGTCAACTTCCATTTCAGGTATCAATATATAATCTCCGCCGCAGGCAATTCCCGTATTGACCGCAATCAAACCCGAATTCCTGCCCATAACCTCTATAACGAAGACCCTGTCGTGTGAGGATGCCGTATCCCTTATCTTCGATACCAGGTCAATTATTACATTAAGTGAAGTATCAAATCCTATGCTGTAATCAGTATCCGCAATATCATTATCTATAGTGGCAGGAATTCCAATAACCTGTACCCCCATTTCATGCAGGTCACGAGCGCCCCTGAAAGTTCCGTCTCCGCCAACCACTATAAGGCCTTCTATTCCATTGGCTTCCAGGTTACCTATAGCTTTCTTCATGCCCCTTCTTTTTTTAAATTCCTCTGACCTTGCCGAATAAAGAAACGTACCGCCTCTATCAATTATTCCGCCTACCGAATTCAAATCAAGTACCTTAAAATCATTATTTATAAGTCCTTTATATCCCTCATAAAACCCGTAAACTTCCAGATTACTATATATCCCGTACCTGGTAACGGTCCTTATAACCGCATTCATACCGCTTGCATCTCCGCCGCTGGTCAGCACTGCGATTTTTCTCTTTTTTTTAGCCATAAATACTTACTTTCTTCTGCTTTTTAATTCCCCGAACACCTCTTCCATAGTAACTTTCTTCTCCACCATTAAAACAATCAGATGATATAAGGTATCCGCTATTTCATTTATCATTTCCTTTTTTTTCTGATGTTTTGCCGAAAGTACTACTTCCATACTTTCCTCGCCGAATTTTTTTATTATTTCGTCCAGGCCTTTTTTATGCAGACTATAAGTGTATGAATCCGATGCTTTATTTTTTATCCTGCCTTCCACCACTTCATATAATTCATCAAGTATACTTGCCTGCTTCTTTTCCCTGGAATACCTGCTGAAATCAAGGTCCTTCTCAATATTTTTAAGAAATCTGTAAAAACAGCTCCTGTTGCCCGTATGGCAGGCATTGCCTATCTGCTCCACACTGATAAGTAATGCATTACCGTAACAGTCATATTTTATATTTTTAATCTTCTGTATATGGCCGGATGTTTCTCCCTTGTTCCATAATTTTTTTCTTGACCTGCTCCAGAACCAGGTTGTCCCGGTTTCAAGACTTTTTTTTAACGATTCTTCGCTCATATAGGCAAGCATCAGGACCTCGCCTGATTTATAATCCTGTATGACAGCAGGCATAAGCCCGACCTTTGTATCCTTAACCTTTTTTACTTTATTATCTTTTTTC
>JAYEJA010000103.1:0-43064 GCA_034660395.1 Actinomycetota bacterium | reverse complement strand
GAGGAAGTGTATATGAGTGAATACAGCAATTATGAAGATGTGTTAAACTGTATTCCATATTTTATTGAAGAAGTATATAACAGAAAAAGATTACATTCTTCTCTGGGGTATATGCCTCCGGAAGAATTTGAAGATAAATTTAATAAAAAAAGGTCTCATCAGTTGGTTCTGGCTTAGTTAAGTCCGTGTCCAACTTTCGGGGGTCATATCAGGTCTATGATTAAAACCGGTAATAATATTGCTGGACGTAAAGAAATCCAGAGATTAAAGGAGTATATGCCGGAGGATTATAACGATATTGCCCTGGAAAAATCCTCAGTAGTCATATCATTGGCAGTGATGATTATTTTAAATGTAGTTGAAATCGGGTATTTTATTTATAGTAATTATTTTTTTAATGATATTGTAGTTACTCTTGGAAGTGCAATACTTATTGGTTATACTCTTTATTCTATGGTAAAATTTTTACCAAAAGTTAAGAAATTTATAAGAAAGCCGATAGAATATTTAAAAGAGATGAGTCAGGGATTTGAGTATGTCTTGAATTTTATGATGGTTCCCCTGGAGGCAGCTTTTTGTATTTATATTATGTTTAAGATTTTTATTAATTATATTTTAGTGGGATAAACAATTATGAAAACAAAAAAAATAGGCATCATGGCAATGTTAATTTGCTTTCTATCGTTATCTGTGATTATGGTTTCATGTTTTGGCACTGGCGGCGGTTCGGCGGACGAAATTAGCCAGCCGGATGAGAGCCAGCTTGGAAGCCATGATATAGCGAGCCAGGATACGGAAAATGGCGGAGAGAATGATGGAGATTTCGAGGAACTTTCCGAGGAGGAGTTAAATCAGCTTCTTGAGTACGAAGGTTTTATGAAGGTGTTTAATAGTTTTTGTTATCCGGGTTCTGAAATTCAGGAAGTCAAGCAAATGGAGGATGACGAAAATTTACTTTATATTTTATTGGAATCAACAGAAAATTCTGAAGAAATCAGGGACTATTATAAAGAGAAAAAAGTCCAGTCAATATGGAGCAGGTCTGTAATATATGAAGAAAGCGCGGGCGGTCTGGAAGAGGAATTTATAGAGGAGGAAGATGAGGACATACCCGTTTATAAATTTACCTATAGCAGTAATGATAAAGATAAAGTCGTTAATGTTCTAATAAAAGGTCTTGAAGAAGGCAGAACGTGGATAATGGTTTTATACTGGAACCTCCAGTAATTCAATAAATGAAAGACTACAGAATCTTAAAAACAAAGGTCTACACTGTAAGTGAGCTCAATCAAGAAATAAGGAAAAACCTTGAATCAGGATATCCTGATGTGTGGATTGAAGGCGAAGTGAGCAATTTTTATTTCCACGAAAAGAAACATATGTACTTTGACCTGAAGGATGAAAGCTCAAAGATTAAAGTCGTGATGTTTCGCCACAGCAATAAGGATTTGCTTTTTGAGATAGAGGAAGGGCTTCATATTTTAATAAACGGCTATGTTTCTGCATATGAAAAGAGAGGGGAGTACCAGGTAATAGCTCTCCGTGCCCGTCCGGTTGGCAGAGGAGCTCTTATTCTTGCATTTGAGCAGTTAAAGGCAAGGCTTGAAAAAAAAGGGTATTTTAAACATGAGCATAAGAAAAAAATCCCGGTCCTTCCCGGAAGGATAGGTCTCGTAACATCAACAGGGGGGTCGGTAATAAGAGATATAATTTTAGTTTTAAAAGAGAGGTTTGATAATTTTCATCTTATAGCAAGGAATGTCAATGTACAGGGCGCTACTTCAAGTGACGAAGTATGTGATGCGATAGACGACCTCTGCGAGTACGGGGTTGATGTAATAATACTGGCAAGAGGCGGCGGTTCGCTGGAGGACCTTTGGGCTTTTAATACCGAGAAGGTAGCTGATAAAATTTATAAATGCCCGATTCCCTTAATTTCGGCAATCGGTCATGAAACGGACTATACCATTTCAGATTTCGTGGCGGATAAGAGGGCTGCTACTCCCTCTGTCGCGGGTGAAGTAGTAATATTAAATAAAAAGGAAATGATAAATAGTCTAAGAATAATAAATAGAAGAATAAGAAGCCTGGTCCAGTCCAGAATAAATATATACAGCAAGGAAGCGGCTTTTTTAATAAAAAGAAGAATATTTTTAAAATCGGAAACATTGCTGGGCAGGTTTATTCAGAATACAGGGGAATTGAAAATTAGATTGTTGGGAAGTAAAGAAAAACTTATAGGAGCAAGAAAGAATAAGGTCGTAGATTTGTGCAAAATCGTTGACAGGAGAAATATAATTAAAAGGATATATATTAATAGAATTGCGCTGAAAACGCTTGATATGAAACTATTTTTTGTTATAAAGAATTATATTAGCCGGAATAAAAACAAGCTTAAAAATCTTCTGGGGAAGATCGGAGAAAGAAATCCTTCGGCTGTTATAAAACGGGGTTTTGCTTTATTATATGGTATCCCGGGCAATGAAAGCATAAAGGGCATCAAAGATGCAAAAATAAACCAGAAGATTAAGGTATTATTAAAGGACGGCATTCTAAAAGTAAAAGTTTTTGATAAAATAAATAAAAAATTAGAGTTAGGTTTAAAAGATGAAAATTGAAGAAATGAATTTTGAAGAATCCATTAAGAAGCTGGAGGAAATTGTTAAAAAGCTTGAAGATGAGAACATATCGCTGGAGGAATCAATGAAAAATTTCGAGATGGGGATTAAACTTTCTTCAAGCTGCCTTAAGAAGCTGAATGAAGCTGAAGGGAAAATTGAGAAATTAACCAGGTCGGAAGATGGAAAACTAATTGCGAAAGAGCTGGACCTGGAAGAAGAGAATTAAAATATTTCAAAAAACAAAAAATTCCTGGATTTTCCTAAATTATATATGAATTTCATGTTTTATGACCCCATAACTATATATAGTGACAAAATCCGGCAAAACCCCATGGATTATCTATATATAGTTATATATTGTTATTAAATAAATCCTAAATTAAATAATAATAAAAAGATTTACCTTTAATTTAAATGATAGTTTACAAATTACCCATGGTGTGGTATCTTATTGATGTAATGTGGGGGAAAGTGGAGGAAAATGTAGAAAGTTCCCTTTAATTATTTAACATGTGGGGTAGAAGTGTTTTTAGGTGAATATCACAGGACAATAGATAAAAAAGGAAGAATATTTGTCCCGGCAAAATTTAGAGAAGATTTGATAAAAGGTGTTGTCATATCAAAGGGATTTGATGAGAAGTGCCTTTTTTTATTTTCTAAGGAAAACTGGAAGCGGCTGGAGGAAAAAATAATGGCAAACAGGGTTGCTGAAAGAAGCATACAGAGTTTTTCAAGATGGTTTTTCTCTTCAGCAAGCGAGGAGGCAATAGACCAGCAGGGAAGAACAAGAATTCCGCAGAATTTAGTAAAGTATGCGGGACTTGAAAAGGAAATTGTTATGGTTGGAGTTTCAGACAGAGCGGAAATATGGTCCAGCGATAAGTGGAAGAAATATTATAATAAGGCGGATACCCAGTTTATGAGAGATAAGAATGCTTTTGAAAAATTACGATTTTAAAAAATTTTTATAAAGAGTACTGAATATGAATTTAGAAGAATTCCATAAGCCGGTTCTTCTGAAGGAGGTTTTATATTATTTAAATTTAAAACAAGGCGACATTATTTTTGACGGGACACTTGGCGGTGCTGGTCATACTGTAGAAATTATCAAAGTCATTGCCCCCATAGGCAGAGTAATTGGAGTTGATCTTCATAGACAGGCTATAAGCACCGCCGCCAAAAATTTAAGAGATTTTTTAGATAGAGCAGATCTGGTACAAGGTAACTTTGCGGATATTAAAAAGATTTTAAAAAATTTGAATGTAGATAGTGTTGACGGAATACTGATTGACCTGGGATTGTCCTCTTTTATGATTGAAAAATCAAAAAGGGGGTTCAGCTATCTCAAAGATGAAAAGTTAGATATGAAATTTGGTGACGGAAGCGGGATAAATGCTTTCGATGTAGTAAATGAATATTCCAGGGAGAAGCTGACAGAAATATTTTATAAATATGGTCAGGAGCGGTGGTCTAAATTGATTGCCAGAAATATTGTAAATTACAGAAAAGAAAAGGATATAGATACAACTGCTGAGCTTGTAGATATCATAAAAAGGTCTATACCTGGCAAATTCAGGTACAAGAGAAAAGGACATCCTGCAAAAAGGATATTTCAGGCGATAAGGATAGAGGTAAACAGGGAACTGGATAATCTGGCGAAGGCAATCAAAGACGGTCTAGAGGTACTGAAGAGCGGGGGAAGGATGGTTATAATATCATATCATTCGCTTGAGGACAGACTGGTTAAAAGCAAATTTTTAGATTATGCGGGTGCTATGGACTATCCCCCTGGTTTTCCGGTGCATAAAGGTGAGGAGAATAAGAAAGCGGATATAATAACCAGGGGTGCAGTAAAAGCATCACCGGAGGAAATAGGGTTAAACCCCCGCTCCAGAAGTGCAAGGCTGAGAGCACTGGAAAAGCTGTAAAATTTATTAGTAATTATATAAAGCGGTAGTTATTAAAATGAATGTGAGACTGGCGGAAAAAGGAAAAGAATATAAAAGAAGAGCACCCTCTCTTTTGTATCTGGTGAAATCAGATGATAAGGTTAGTGCCGGGGAGGACGTAGTATACAGGGAGAGCGGCCTGTTCTACATATTTGTTATTGCTATAATTCTGACATGCCTCGGTATTCTTTTAAATATCGGGTTAAAGGTACAGAATATAAATTACCGGAAGGGAATATATGAGATTAATGAGATGATTTCACTGGAAAATGAAAGGAATGACCGACTGCAGTTAGAGATAGCGGAGCTGAAGTCACCTGATAGAATTATTGGAGTTGCAGAAAATGATTTGAATATGAATATTGCAGATGATTCCAGGGTAATTAAAATTTCAAGCAGCGGTCTTGAAAATAATGAGAAGATATATAATTACATGGCTAAAAGTGAAAGCAGGGTTACCGGAAATTATGACAGTTTCCTGGGAACTATTTATTATGTTCAGGATATAGTTCTTGTAGTTTCCGAAGGAGTATTGACATTTTTTATTCCGTGATTAATATGTTAGCATAAAAATGCTTAAAAAAAATAATAACAATAAGGTAAACAGGAGAAGAATATATATCCTGTTTTTTTTATTTCTGGCAGCTTTTTCGGTAATAATTTACAGGCTGGTTTCTATCCAGTATCTTAATGCTTCGGAATACGAAAGCTACGCAGAATTTCAGCATAAAGGCCAGTTTACCCTGAATGCGAAGAGGGGAGAAATAATGGATAGAAATGGTGTTGAACTGGCAATAAGCCTGAATGAGAGGACCATTTACGCAAATCCCAAGGAAATCGTTGACTCAACTTACCAGGCAGAAGTTCTGGCCGGTACCCTGGAGCTGGATGAAAATGAAGTAAAGGAAAAACTGGATAATAAAAGTCTCGGTTTTGTTTATATAGAGAGAAAAGTATCTGCGGAAAAAGCCGAAGAAATTGCAGAATACAATCTTCCCGGAATATATATTCAAAACGAATCCAAGAGATACTACCCTCTGAGAGATATTGCCGCTTCAATAATCGGGTTCACCGGCGTGGACGGCAATGGCCTTTCAGGGATTGAACTGCAGTACGAGAAGGTACTGAGGGGTATTGACATAACTGTTACTGCGGAGAAAGACGTTTTTGGGAATATTATTCCCATAGGAGATGATGACTACAAAGAGCCGATTAACGGCAAGGATGTAACTCTTACGATTGATTCTCAGATACAGTATGTGGTACAGCAAAAAATGGAGGAGTTAGTTTCCAGTTATAGCGCTATTAAAGCGGTTTCCATAGTGATGAATCCAGAAAACGGAGAGATCTACGCAATGGCTTCTTATCCGGGTTTTGATTTAAATAATTATGAGGAAGCTGACCCGGAACTCTATAAGATACAGGGTATATCTTTTAATTATGAACCGGGTTCGACATTCAAGATAATTAATGTGTCCACAGCTCTTGAGAACAATACGGTAGGCAGGTACCAGCTGTTTAACCTGCCTCCATATATACAGGTCGGCGATAGGGTAATAGAGGAGATATTCAGGACGTATAACATAGATTACACCACTGAAGAAATAATCAAACATTCCAGTAATGTTGGCGCGGTAACCATTGCCCTGAGCATGGGCGAAAAGAAGTTCTGGGAAGGTATCAGGGAATTTGGTTTTGGTGAGCAGACGGGAATAGAGCTTCCGGGCGAAGAAAAGGGAATTTTTCATGATTACAAGACATGGTCTGCGTCAACAATAGGAGCACTTGCTATAGGACAGAGTATTTCCGTAACCCCTCTTCAGCTGGTGAGGGCTGTTTGTGCTGTTGCCAACGGCGGTTATCTTGTTACTCCAACTATTGTAAAGGAAGTAGAATTATTGGAAAATGGACAGGATGATATGCAGGAGGAAGATAGAAAAAGAATAATAAGCCAGCAAACTGCAGATGCAGTTAAAGATATGATGCTTGCCGTGGTGGAGGGAGGTACAGGGACAAGAGCGCAGGTTGAAGGAGTAGAGGTTTGCGGTAAGACCGGAACAGCCGAAAAAGCAAACAGAAACGGTGCTGGTTATGATGAAGGAAGGCAGATAACTTCTTTTATTGGTTTTGCTACCTATAATGACCCCGAGCTGGCTGTAATTGTCGTGGTAGATGAGCCGCAGGGCGGAGAAAACGAAATCTGGGGCGGAACTGTAGCTGCTCCAGCTTTTAGCGATATAGTAGATTTTTCTTTAAGCAGATTAAGGCTATATTAATTTGCAGGGCATTGATACAGGTATGAAACAGGTATAAAAATATGTCCGGGGGCATTTCGGGGGTTTAGATGCGGGAATTTATAAATTATTTAAGAGTTTATTAAAATAAAAGTGCTAAAAATGAAATTAAAAGAATTATTAAAAGGTGTAGATTATAAAAAAATTTATGGAAGTCCCGGGGTAGAATTTAAAAATATCTCCATAAATTCAAAGGATGTAAATAAAGAGAGCCTCTTTGTCGCAGTCAGGGGATTTAAGTTAGATGGACACGATTTTATAAAAGATGCAGTTGACCGGGGAGCTTCTTTGCTGATAGTTCAGGAAAAGGCAGATGTTTCCGAGGATATAACCCAGGTTATAGTTAATAATACCAGAAAGGTGCTGCCGGTTTTATGTAAAAATTTCTACAGAGACCCTACAGCATCATTTGAGCTTATCGGGGTAACCGGAACGAATGGAAAAACGACAACCTGCTATATAATAAATTCTATTTTAAAGAGTGCGGGAAGGAAAACTTCTCTTATAACTACTGTTGAGTCATTTATTGATGACAGCGAAGTTTGTTTTGACCGGACCACACCTGAATCTAACGAACTCAATGATTTCTTTAGCAAGAGTAAAAGTAAGAAAGTTGACTGTACGTGTATGGAAGTATCGTCTCATTCGGTTGATTTGAACAGGGTAGATTTTCTTAAGTTTAATTATCTCGTGTTTACCAATCTTTCACAGGACCATCTGGATTACCATAAAGATATGAAGAGTTATTTTTATGCAAAGAAACAGTTATTTTTAAGTGAGAAAAGAAGCCTTTATTATGGTGAAAAAGCCGTAATAAATATGGATGACAGCTATGGGATGGATATTTATAAAAGCACCGATCTGGACAGGATAACTTTTTCGCTTAAACCGGGCAGGGCGGATATATGGCCCACCAATATAAAAAGCTCTGTTTCTGGAATTAAGATGACTATTAATACCTCAAACGGATTGAAGTTTGGTGTATCTTCTTCATTGTGCGGAAACTTTAATATATACAATATTCTGTCAGCTGCAGCAGTATGTATTGATATGGGCGTTGATGAGAATTATATAAAAAAGGGTATCAGTTCCATGAGCGGAGTGAAGGGAAGGTTTGAGAGAGTATATTGCAGTGGCGGATTTACGGTGATTGTAGATTATGCCCACACGCCTGATGGTCTTAAAAATGTGCTTGAAACTGCAGGAAAGATATTGCCGCCGGGAGGTAAGTTAATATCTGTTTTTGGCTGCGGCGGTGACAGGGATAAAGGGAAAAGAAAAGCAATGGGACATATTTCGGGCAGTTATGCTGATTATACAATTATAACTTCTGATAATCCGAGGTCGGAAGATCCCGTTTCCATAATAAATATGGTTGAAGAAGGTATAAAGGATAATGGGGCAGGTAAATACGCCAGTGTAGTGAACAGAAAAAAAGCGATATTTAAGGCACTTGGAATGGCAGCAGAAAATGATGTTGTTATAATAGCAGGTAAAGGTCATGAAAGATATCAGGAGTTTAAGGATGACAGGATACCTTTTTGTGACTGGCAAGTGGTTAAAGAGTGGACCGGTAAGGAAAAATGAAAGAAAAAATAGAATTAAAAAAGATATTGGCCTGGACGGGGAGTAAGCTGGTATCAGGGTATGAAAATGGTTATATATACGATATTTCGACTGACACCAGGACTCTTAAGGAAGGAGACTTTTTTATTCCCGTCAGGGGGGATAACTACAACGGCCATGATTTTATAGGAAAGGCGCTTGAAGGAAAAGCGGGGGGCTTTGTATTTGAAAAAGATTATAGTGGAGATTTAAGCTTATGGAATAAAAAAATAAAGGATAACAGTCTGGATGATGGTGTAATTATTAAGTCAAAAGATAATTTAAGGTTTTTAAAAGACATTTCGTATAATTATATACGCAAGTTCAATCCTTCTATTATAGGGATTACCGGAAGTGTTGGGAAAACTACGACTAAAAATTTTTTGGTAAACATATTGAATTTAAAAAATAGTGTTGAATATACCCCGAGAAACTACAATACAGAGATTGGCGTTTCAAAATCAATTCTGGACATTGATAAAAAAACAGACTTTTTTATTGCTGAAATGGGAATGAGGGGAAAGGGGCAGATAAAAATACTTGCTGATATGTGTAACCTTGGCATAGGAGCAATAACCGGCATTAGTGAATCGCACCTGGCTTTTTTCAGGGGTCTGGAAGAAATAGCTGTGACAAAGGCAGAAATGGCAGAAATTATTTCAGCCAACAGGGGTGTCTTATTTTTAAATAATGATGACCGGTACAGTAATTTGATAGAAGAAAAAGTTAATTGCAGGGTTATAAGATTTGGAAGGGATAATGAAGTTAAATTTAATTTTATAGAAAAGGAAATGGATGACCTGGGAAGATTTACATTTGGTTTATTTAAAAACAGTATTCATGTTGCGGATATAAAATTAAATATTCCGGGCTATCATAATTTATATAATGCATGCTGCGCAGCGGCAATTGCCCTGCATCTTGGAGCAGGTGCAGAGGAGGTCAGGAAGGGAATTGAAGAGGCGCATGTTGAGAGGTCAAGGATGGAGGTTTTAAAAAAGAGGGGAAGGATTATTATAGATGATTGCTATAATTCAAGCCCACTTTCTGTAAAAAAAGCTGTTGATACCCTGGTTATGGTTTCAAAAATAAAGAAGATGAGGAGCGTGGCCATACTCGGGGACATGCTTGAACTCGGAAGGAAGTCATCAGGACTTCACAGAGAAGTTGGAAGGTATTTATTTGAAAGGAAAGTTGATATATTAATAGCTGTAGGCGACTCTGCAAGGTATATATATAACGGATACAGGGATAATGAAAGTTTTAATGAAGAAAATTACCCGTCTTATTACTTTTCAGGTAAAAAGCAGCTGGGCAAGGAAATAGGCAATTTAGTTAAGGATGGAGATTTAATACTTTTAAAAGGCTCAAGAGCAAAAAAGATGGAGGATATTATTAAATTAATATAGATTAAGGAAACAACATATGACCTGGATATTTTTATCTATAATAATCGGGGGGCTGGTGTCGCTTCTGATAACACCCTTCTTTATAAAATTTCAAAAGAATAAGAGAATCGGGGAGAAGATCCGTGTAGACGGCCCAAAGGCGCACTCCGCTAAATCAGGTACTCCGACGATGGGAGGGCTGATATTTGTTATAGCTTCGGTAATTGCATTTTCTGCTGTTACCCTTATTAAGTACTACAGATATGATGTTTACAGTATTGAGGGGATATTTGTAATTTCAATATTGCTGTTATGCAGCTTTATAGGATTTATTGATGATTACATGGCGCTTAAAATGCAGAGGTCCCTTGGTTTGAGATGGTGGGTGAAGATTTTTCTTCTTTCAATAGTATGTTTGTATTTTATATTATTTTCCAAGTATTTGCTTCAAACCGGCACCTATCTAAACATACCTTTTACTGCCCTGCAGGTGGAACTGGGAAACTGGTATTATATAATTGTTGTGCTAATTATAATAAGTACTACCAATGCGGTTAATCTAACTGACGGCCTGGACGGTCTTGCCGCAGGTACTTCTTCAATAGTGCTGGCTGCATTCACATTTATAGCTTTTCTGGAATGGTCGGTGCTCCATGTTCCCTATGGTGTAGATGTTGCGGTGGTAAGCGGCGGAGCCCTTGCTGCCTGTATAGGATTTCTGTGGTGGAACACGGCTCCTGCCGAAGTCTTTATGGGAGATACCGGAGCTTTCGGGCTGGGAGGACTCATAGCGGCAGTTGCCATAATTCTGAAACAGGAAATTTTATTAATCGTTATAGGGGGGCTCTTTGTAATTGAAGCATTATCAGTTATAATTCAGGTTTTATGGTTTAAGATTCGCAGGAGAAGGGTTTTTAAAATGGCTCCTATACACCATCATTTCGAACTTCTGGGATGGCCTGAAATAAAAATCATTATAAGATTCTGGCTCGTATGTATATTGTTTGCAGGAGTAGGTTTTTTTATTTATTATCTAAAATTTATAGACTAAAAATATGGAGAAAAAATTTGATTTTATAAAAAATAAAAATTTATTGGTAATCGGCCTTGGCAAGACTGGAATTTCAGTAATAAAAAAGCTGGCAGGCTTATGTTCTTCCATAACTGCTCTGGATAATAATCCGGACCTTGATTTAAAAGACTTATTTAAGGGAATTAAAAGTAAAGGTAAGAAGAATCTTAAAATAATACTTGGCAGGGATATATCAGAATCGGATAAGAGGGAAATTGAGGAAAAAGTAGACCTGGTAATAACAAGCCCCGGTGTTCCGGGTAGCATGCCTGTAATAAAGTTTGCAGTGAAAAACAAAATACCTGTCTACAGTGAGCTTGAGCTTGCCTGGAGATTGATGGATGTGGAAGAGAAAAAAAGGACTGTTGCTGTAACGGGTACAAATGGTAAGACGACAGTAGTTAAGTTGATTGGCAGGATTCTTGCTGATTCCGGTAAAAATTGTGTGGTATGCGGCAATGTAGGGCTGCCTTTGATTGATACGGTAAAAATATCCGGTTCAGGAGGGAACCTTAAGGAAAAGTCCTTGAATAAAGATTTGATTAGAATAATAGAAGTAAGCAGTTTCCAGCTGGAAAGAGTATATGAGTTCAAACCCCATATCAGTGTAATACTCAACATAACCAGCGACCACATGGACAGGCATGAGACTTTTGAAAATTATGCCAGTATGAAAATGAGGTTATTTGCAAATCAGGATAATGAAGACTGTGCAGTTGTAAATATGGATGACAGTTATATAAACAAAAAAATAAAATCCATTTCCGGCAGTAAGGAAAAGCTGCCTGAATTTATCAGATACAGCATGAAAAATAAAAGAGACACTAATATTTTCTACAGTGATAACTCTATTTTTTACCGTATTAATGGTAAAGAAGGAAAAATAAGTATAAAAAATTTTCTTCTTGGCGGCAGCCATAATATATCCAATATAATGGCATCGGCTGCTGTTGCCGTTCTTACAGGGGCAAGTAGAAGAAATAT
The DNA here is from genome assembly GCA_034660395.1 of Actinomycetota bacterium. Classification (GTDB taxonomy): domain Bacteria; phylum Actinomycetota; class Humimicrobiia; order Humimicrobiales; family Humimicrobiaceae; genus JAQVEM01. The sequence continues at coordinate 31,151 of JAYEJA010000103.1, read as the reverse complement.
CGAGAAAGCGGTATTAAACTTTAGGCCTCTGGCGCATAGACTGGAGTACATGGGTTATGTAAGGGGAATAAGATGTTTCAATGATTCAAAATCTACCAATCCGGATGCTACAGTAGCGGCTCTCAGCGGCTTTGGAAGGGAAGTTACGTTAATTCTGGGCGGCAGGGATAAGAAAATGGATTTTTCTGAATTAATTGCGATTTTAAATAAAAAAGTTAAAAACCTTATTTTAATTGGTGAGTCTGCTCCTGATATTTATAAAAAGATAACAGAAAATACCTATAAATACAGGATATTCAGGTGCAAAAAACTTAAAGAAGCTGTTGGTATAGGATTTAAGGTAACGGGACCGGATGAAGTTTTAATGCTTTCCCCCGGCTGTGCCAGTATGGATATGTTCAAAGATTACAGGGAGAGGGGTATTAAGTTTAAAAGTCTGGTTTTAAAAAGAAAATGATATTTAAAGCTGAAGATGAGGAGAGGCTTTTAGCAATCAGCTGAAAGATGGTCCAGGACTGTGATGCCCGGGGATAAAAAATAATAGGAAAGCAAAATAAATGGAAAGAGAAGACACAACTGAAAGATTTAGTTTTTTAAAGGTTGAGATAGAATATTATTTTTTGTTTATCCTGACTCTTATACTATCAATAATCGGCCTGGTAATGGTATCAAGTTCTTCCATGTCATTCGGGGAGAGATATTTTAGCGATCCCTACTGGTTTATAAGAAGGCAGATAATATGGTGGGTCATATCATTCGGTTTTTTTATCCTGGCTTCAAAAATAAATTATAAAGTTTACAGGAAGTTTTTAAATTTTATAATTTTAATATTGATAGGAATGCTTGCAATGGTTTTTATACCGGGTTTTGGCGTTGAGGCAGGCGGCTCTAAGAGATGGCTGGACCTGTGGTTTTTTAATATACAGCCTTCAGAGTTTATAAAGCTGGCTATTGTTATTTTCTTTTGTGATAATCTTGATCGTAAATACAGGCATAAAAAGAAGCTCAGGGATCTGATTTTTCCTTCTTTTCTGGCACTGATTATTATTACGATTTTAATATTTCTTGAACCCGACCTTAGCGCTGTTGTGGTTATATGGCTGATTGTATTCACAGTTCTTTTTGCAGGGGGAGTCAGGTTCAGGCATTTATTTGGACTTGGCTTTATGGGGCTTGCAATAACTACGGGTTATTTGTTTATGGAAGATTATAGAAGGGAGCGGCTTTTTGCCTTTATTAAAAATACAGGTGACGGCGAGGGAGTCAGCTTCCAGTCATACCAGTCCCTGGTTGCGCTTGGTTCCGGCAAAATAACAGGTGTGGGACTGGGGAACAGTATGCAGAAATACTATTATCTTCCTGAAGCCCATACGGATTTTATTTTCGCCATTATCGGTGAAGAGCTCGGGCTAATAGGCACTCTTGCAGTTGTGGTTATGTTTATTCTTTTTATGTTTTTCGGCATCAGGGTTTGCATGAAGGCAAAAGATTATTACAGCAGGGTTATGGCTGCGGGACTTGTCAGTATTATTATAATACCTGCGATAATTAATATTGCCGTTGTTGTCGGCCTGGCACCTGTTACAGGCCTTACCTTGCCTTTTATAAGCTCGGGCGGGTCATCGCTTTTTGTTAACATGGTAATAGCGGGTATGCTGTTAAGTATATCAAGACGCGGTTCAATGCCCGGTAAAATAAACAACAGCCGGAACAGTTAGGATGAATCAAATTTTATTTTATAATAGTATGAGAAAATGAGAAAAAAAATATTAATTTGTGCCGGAGGTACTGGAGGCCACATATATCCTGCCCTGGCAGTAGTGGAATGTATAAAAGAAAAATATCCCCGAAGTGAGATATCTTTTATAGGAAGCGAGAGAGGACCGGGGGCGGAACTTATGTCCGGCTATAATGTAAGCTACAGAACGGTTAAGTCATGCGGTCTGGTCCTGAATGTAAGTATGGCGGGAAAGATTCTTAATACGATGAAATTTATATATTTCCTAATTTATGGCTTTTTCCAGTCATTAAGAATAGTGCTGAATTTTAAACCTGATATAATACTTGGCATGGGTGGTTATATATGCGCTCCTGTTCTTCTTGCAGGTATTTTTACGGCTAAGAAGATAGCGCTGCATGAACAGAATTATATCCCCGGGAGATTAAATAGCTTCTTTTCGAAATTTGCGAAATATATTTTTATAAGTTTTAGTGATACGGAGAAATATTTAAGGGTGCGTAAAAACAGGGTATTTTTTACGGGCAATCCGTTAAGAAAAATTATGAGGGAATCTGATAAAAACGGATTTAAATTTAAGAAATGGGGACTTGAAGAAGGAAAGTTTACAGTAGTTGCGTTTGGAGGCAGTCTCGGAGCAGAAAATATAAATAATGCGATTATGAATTTATATAGTTATATTAGGAATGATGAAAAAATACAGATTCTCCTTATTCCCGGCAGGCGCTTCTTTAAAGAGGTTGATAATAATAAAAAAAATATTATTAATCCCGGAGATAAGTTGATTTTTAAAATATTTGAATATATAAATGAGATGAATGAAATATATAAATTATCTGACCTGGTGGTTTCAAGAGCAGGAGCAAATACAATATCGGAGATAATTGAATATAATATACCTTCAATTCTTGTGCCTTATCCTCATGCAGTAGCCAACCACCAGTATTATAATGCAAATTACCTGGCTGAAAGGGGAAAGGCAGTCCTGGTTAATGATAATGAACTGGATGGTAAAAAGGTATATGGAATTTTGAAGATGCTTGCCCGGGATAACTGGAAGAAATATAAAGAGATAAAAGGCACGAAAATTGAAGGTTCGGGAACTGATAGTGCCGGAATTATTGCATCCGGACTGATGGAGGATTGAATTGGCTGATTACAATAGTATTTTAAAGAAAAGTAAGAATTTTTTTTTAGTGGGCATAGGCGGTGCAGGAATGAGTGCAATAGCCCAGGTACTCAAGGGTATGGGTCTCGAGGTGTCTGGTTCTGATATAAAAGAGTCCCGCTATACCAGCGTCCTGAAAAGTAAAAATATAAAAATCTTTATTGGACATTCCGGAAAAAATATAAGGGGTGCTGATATAGTAGTATATTCTGCTGCGATACCGGAAAGTAATCCGGAAATTATTGCTGCAAGAAGTAAAAGAATTCCGGTGCTTGCCCGTTCGGATATACTTGCATGGATTTTAAATACCCGGAGAGGAATAGCGATATCCGGTACGCATGGTAAGACTACCACAACTTCCATGATTGCATTAATTTTAAGAGCCATGGGGCTGGATCCAATTATAATGGTTGGCGGTGAACTGAATGAACTTGGTTCAAATGCCAGATACGGCAAGGGCGAGTTCGTGATTGCTGAAGCATGTGAAAGCGATGGTTCTTTCCTTAAATATAAACCGTTTATAAGTGTGGTAACGAATATCGAGGGTGATCATTTTGATTATTATAGTGATATTGAAGAGATAAAAAGCAGCTTTAAGAAATTTATAAGTTATACAAAACCGGGTGGTTTTGTGGTAATGAACGGCGATGAGGATTATCTGAAGGATTTTAAAAAGATTTTTAAGTCCGATGATAGAAAAGTTGTTTATTATGGCACCGGCCCCGATAATTATATTTATGCTGAAGATATAAAGTTTTTTAATTTTACTTCTTCTTACAACCTGGTTTTTTCCCGGGGACGCAACAAAGGCAGGGTAAAGATTAATTTAAATGTACCCGGTGTTCATAATGTAAAAAACAGCCTTGCGGCTTTAGCAGTGTGTAATCTGCTTGAACTTGATATGGGTGAAGCTGCGAATATATTAAAACTTTTTACCGGCGTTAAGAGGAGGTTCGAAAAGAGGGGGGAAAAGAAAGGAGCACTTATTATTGATGACTACGCGCACCATCCTTCGGAAGTAAAGGCAACTCTCCAGGCAGCTGCGGATAATAAGAATAAGAGGGTAATAATGGTTTTTCAGCCTCACAGATACTCGCGGCTTGCTAATTTAAAGGATAAGTTTAATGGTTGTTTTGACGCCGGCGACATTTTAATCGTTACCGATGTTTATGGTTCGGGAGAACAACCTATACCTGGTATTACAGGAAAGATACTGGTAGATAGTCTGATAGATAATGGTTTTGGCAGGAAGATAATATATATCCCGAAACTTAAGGATGTAACGGAATACCTGGAGCTTAACATGAAAAGAAATGATATGGTTTTATTAATGGGGGCAGGGGATATTACAAGGGTTACTGACGAGATATTGAAGCATTGAGATAGTAAATTTATTCATATTTAAGAGTATGCCAGTAGAAATAAAGAGGTCAATTATGGGTAAAATCAAATCAGCGGGCAGGAAGAAAGCGGAATTTATCAGAGGTATCGGTCACGGAAAAATATTATTTAATGTAGATACATCTAAACTGTCGTCAATTAAGGCAGGAGGCAGGGCGCTCTGTTATTTCATAGCCGAGGATAATACCGGATTAAAAAGGATAATAAAGACCTGTATGGAAAATAAAATTGATTATATGGTGGTTGGAGATTGTACCAATATATTGTTCAGTGATAAATATATTGACATGGTGCTTATAAAATTAGGCAGGGGATTTAATTATATTAATTTTGAAGGGGAGAATAATGTAAGAGCGGGCGCTGCCATAAATTTTTTGAAGTATATAATAAAATCCGCTTCAAGAGGGCTGGACTTCTCTAAATTTTCCGGTATCCCCGGAACCCTGGGAGGGGTAATTGCAGGAAATGGTGGAACGGGCAAAGAAGGAATCTGTGATTACATAAAAGAAATTGACTGCATTACGAATGATAATGATGAGGTTGTTGAAAAAAGCATAAGCTTGAGTAAAAATGATTTTGGTTACAGGTATCTCGATGTCAAGGGATTGGCAGCTGTTACGGGTGCAGTTCTGAGTGCCGATAAGTCTGGTAAAAGAAGTATAATTAATAAAGTAAAAAAGAATATAGACAGGAAAAAACTTGTCCAGCCGGTTAAAGCAAGAAGCTCGGGCTGTTTTTTTAAGAATTTGGATGGAGAGTCCCGTTCTGCTGGAGAGTTGATAGATAGATGCGGGCTTAAAGGTTTTAAATATGGCGGGGCGAGAGTTTCGGAAAAACATGCAAACTATATTGAAAATTTTAAAAATGCCAGCGCAGAAGATGTACTGGTACTTTCAAGAATAGTAAGGGATATAGTAATGGACAAATTTAATAAAAAGCTTGAGTATGAAGTAAAACTGGTGGGATTTTAATATGACAGATATACCGGAACAATTTCAAAATCTTAAAGTAAGGGGAAAAAAGGATAAACTAAAGATAGGTGTTATTGCGGGCGGTATCTCATCTGAAAGGGAAGTTTCTCTTGTAACGGGTGAAAATATACACAGGTCTCTTCTAAAATCAGGCTATAACGCTGTTTTTATTGACCCGGGAAATGATTTTCTGCCGGAGCTGAAGAAAATAAACCTGGCATTTCTGGCGCTTCACGGCAGGTATGGTGAGGATGGAACCATTCAGGGATTACTTGAGTTTATGAAGATACCCTATACGGGAGCAGGTGTGCTGGGAAGTGCGATCGCTATCAACAAGTTATTGTCAAAAAAGATAATGAGCTGCGATAATATTCTTACGCCGGATTATGTAGCTTTAAATTATGCTACCTGTAAGGATATAGAAGAGGTTAAGAGCATGATAGACGGCAGGTTGTCCTTTCCGTTGATAGTTAAGCCAAACAGCGAAGGTTCAACCATAGGCGTCAATATAGCAGATAATTACAGACAGCTGGAAAGTGCATTAAAAAGCGCGTCAGAGTACGATAATAAAATCTTAATTGAGAAATGTATAAGCGGGAGGGAATTTACTGTCAGCATAATAGGCAGGAAGCCTGTTGTCCTGCCCATTATTGAAATAAGGCCAAAAAAAGGTTTTTATGATTATAAAAATAAATATGTTAAAAATATGACCGAATACATAGTTCCCGCCAGATTGGATAAAGAGATTTATAAAAAAATTTCAAATACGGCTGTAAGATGCCACAGTATACTTGAATGCAGCAGTATATCAAGAGTCGATTTTATACTGGATGAAAATGATAATGCATATGTCTTTGAATTGAATACAATGCCTGGTATGACTGAAACAAGTCTTGTACCCAAGGCTGCCGGAGCAGCAGGTATTAACTTTGACCATTTGATAGAAATAATTCTGGATATGGCTAATTTAAAAGTATAGGTTGATGGTGATAAAATTAAAAAAAAGAATAGCTCTTTACTGAAAAGAAGAAAAAGGAAAATAATCAAAAGGAGGATATGGGATTTTTTCAAACTTCTGTCCATTGCTGTATTTTTAGCCCTTGCAGTATGGGGGTTAAATTTTTTTTATAACAGTGAATATTTCAAAATTAAGGGTATAGGTATTGAAGATAACACTCATTATAAAGATGAAGAAATCGTGATGCTGGTTGATGATATAATAGGCGCAAATATATTTGAAGTTGATAAGAAAGAAACAGAGGATATCGTAACGGGAGAATTAAACTGGGTTAAGGAAGCAGAATTAAGTAAAATTTTTCCGGATAAAGTAATAATAATTCTTACGGAAAGGAAACCCTACCTCAAAATAGTATGCAGGGATGAATATTATCTGGTGGATGATGAAGGAGTCATTCTTGAAAGAATTGATGACAATAAGATAGATAGTTATGGCCATTTAATTCTGGTTAAGAATGCAGTAAGCTATGGTGTTAACATAGGAGAAAAAGTTGCAAAAAAAAATGTGCTGAGCTGCGCAGAAATTTACAGGGTTTTTGATGCAGAGCTGAAAAATCTGGTGGAAGAAGCAAGGATTGAAGATAATTTTTCGGGTGATATAGTTTTTGAAACAGTTGATGGAAAAGATATTATCTTTGGCGACAGTAGTTATACGGTAGAAAAGATTGAGGCATTAAAACAATTGTTAAAAGAGGAAACAAATTGTAATATAATAGATTTAAGAAGTCCTGATAATCCGGTGATAGAATAAAGAAGTAAAGGAGTGGAGGTCTGGTTGTCGGCAAGTGATGAAAATATTGTAGGTATTGATATAGGAACTACGAAGGTAACTACTCTAATTGGAGAAATAGGTAAAAACAATACACTAAGGATAAAAGGTTACGGGATTTCTGGCTCAAAGGGTGTCAAAAAAGGACTGGTCATAGATATAAGTGAAGCTACAAGGTCCATACTTAACTCCATAGAAATGGCGGAAAAATCATCAAGGGCATTTATAGAAAATGCATATATTGGAATTACGGGAAAGCATATTTCTTTAACAAACAATTGGCGTGAATTAAATATAACTTCGCCGGGCAATATAATAAGAAAAGCCGATGTGGACAAATTAATATCCATGGCTAATAAGGTAGATATACCATCACAGAGTGAAATTGTACATACTTTAATAAAGCAGTTCGTTATTGATGAAGAAAAGGGGATAATTGACCCGATAGGGCTTTCAGCTGATAAACTTGCAGTAGAACTGGTGGCGGTTTATGGGACATCTTCCCTGATAAGAAATGTGGTTAATAGTATAAAAACTGCTAAAATAGGGATAGAGGATATTATAGTGGAAGCTCTTGCTTCAAGCGAAGCCGTCCTTACCCCTGAAGAAAAAAAAAGCGGGGTAATACTGCTTGATATTGGCGGGGGCACTACGGATGTTGCAGTTTATAAAGATAAAAAAATGATATTTACTTATTGCCTCCCCGTAGGGGGAGATTTAATAACAAATGATATATCAATAGGTCTTAATATTCCGTTTTCAAAAGCGGAAGAAATTAAAAAAAAGTTTGCCAACGTAGACTATAATTTTTATGATACATTAAATAGGTTGAATATAGGAGATGTCAAAATAGACAGCAATAAAACAACATTAAATATAAGGTTGTACAATATAGTGAACTGCAGAGTCAAGGAACTTTTAAATCTGATTAAAGAAAAAATTGAAGGTTATAACTTTATACACAAGGTTCCCTGCGGGCTTGTCATAACAGGCGGGTCATCACTGCTTAAAGGTGTTGCCCCACTGGCAAATTCTGTATTTAATCTGCCTGCAAGACTGGGAACATCCTGTGATATAGAAGGACCGCTTGAGGTTGTTAATAATCCTATTTATTCTACAGGTGTGGGCCTCTTGAAATATGCATACCAGCTTGAAAATTACCTGAATATTGACCAGATTGGGGAGAAAAATGAAAGTAATACTTTTATAAATAAATTCAGAGAATTTATATTAAGAATTTTAAAAAATGAAAGCAGGTGATTGATTTGAGTTTAGATTTTGATAAAAGCTATTATGCAGTAATAAGAGTTATTGGTATAGGAGGCGGAGGGAGTAATGCAGTCAATAGAATGATGGAGGATAATCTAATTGGATGCGAATTTGTAGCGGTTAATACTGACGCGCAGGCCCTTATGATGTCAGGTGCTGATAAGAAATTACTAATAGGAGAAGCCGGCCTGGGAGCAGGTTCTAATCCTGAGATTGGGAGGGTTGCCGCTGAGAAGTCCATAGAATCAATAAAGGATACGGTCAAGGATGCAGATATGATATTTCTAACTTTAGGTGAAGGCGGCGGAACTGGAACCGGTGCCGCACCAATTATAGCAGCCGCTGCAAGGGAGGCAGGATGCCTGACGGTCGCGGTTGTAACAAAACCTTTTACTTTTGAAGGTAAAAAGAGAATGTACCAGGCAGAAGAAGGAATTGAAAATTTAAAAGATAAGGTAGATACCCTTATAATTATTCCAAACGACAGGTTGCTGGAAATTGCCGATGATGATACCACACTTCTTAATGCATTCAGGCTGGCTGACAATGTTCTCAAAGCTGGTGTAAGAGGTGTCACCGACCTGATAACACTTCCGGGACTTATTAACCTTGATTTTGCAGATGTAAAGTCAATAATAAAAAATGCGGGAAACGCAATACTGGGGGACGGTATGGCGGCAGGTGAAAATAGGGCTATTAAGGCTGCACAGAATGCTATATCAAGTCCTTTAATTGAAACTTCGATAGAAGGCGCCAGCGGGATTTTGTTAAATATATCAGGCGGACCTGACCTGAAATTATTTGAAGTAAATCAGGCAGCAGAAATAATAAGAAATGCTTCAAGCGCGCAGGCGAATGTTATATTCGGAGCTGTTATTGATGAGAGCATGGATGATAATGTGAAGGTTACCATTATTGCTACAGGATTTGAATATAAAAAACAAGCCAGACCAAAAGTAGATGGTAAAGCCAAATCGGATGAAGAACAGAAAAGAAAAAAAGAAGTAGAAAAAAAACTGTTTGAGTTTGAAAAAGATCTGATTGCTGAGAAAAAGAATAAGAGTAAGAAAGATTTTAAGAAGGTATCAGAAAAAGATTTTAGCTCTATCGATGAAGATGACTACCTTGATATACCTACCTTTTTAAGAAAAAATAAGAAGTAAAGCTGTATTTAAAATGTTCGGGATAGAGAAAGTATTAGTTGAAAATAACTTCGCAGTTTATTTATCTGGTTATTTGAAGGAAAAATATGGCATAGTTTTTTGTTTTACAGACAGGAATGGAGGATTTAGCGGGGATAAGTTTGAATCTTTAAATGCAGGATACCATACGGGTGATAGCAGCATGAATGTTAAAAAGAACAGGACAAAGATACTTAAGAAGCTTGGTTTTAATGAAACAGGGAAGTTATATTCTGTAAAACAGGTTCACGGAAGCCGTATATTGAATATTGGCAAAGACTTTAATCTGAATCGTGATGATATAAGAAAGGAAGCTGATTGTCTGCTGACAGGTTTGCGGTATGTTCCCATAATGGTTATGGGCGCAGACTGCAACCTTATTCTTATAACTGATATAAAAAAGAAGATAGTTGCTGCGGTTCACGCCGGCTGGAAGGGTACGCTGCAGAAGATAGCGGCAAAAGTAATTTTTTACATGAAAGATAAATTCGGAAGCAGAAATAAAGATATAATAGCAGCTTTTGGACCGAGTATAAGAAAATGCTGTTACAGGGTTGACAGTTCCATGATTAAAAAGTTTACGGATAGGTTTAGTTTTAATAATTTTTATGAATTAAGAGATAATAGTTTTTATCTGGACCTGGTGAAAGTTAACAGGATGCAGCTGGAGGAAGCTGGTATAGGAAAAAATAATATCTATGACTGCATGGAGTGCACTTTCTGCAATCATAATTTTTATTCATATAGAAGGAGCGGAATAACGGGCAGGCAGGCTGCTGTAGCTGTTATTTTGTGAATATTAAAAGGTAAGAAAGATAATTTTGGTAATTTTATAGTAATACAATAATTGCAGGAAGGAGGATTAATGAATAAATTTTTTAAAAAAACTCTTTCTTTTTTAGGATTATCTGATGAAGATGAAGAAGGCCTGGAAGAGAGCAGGGGAAAGGATGCGGCAAGAAAAAAAGGTAAGCTAAAAGACGAAGGTGGAAGAAAACCAGCCAGGGATGAAAAAACCTTTTCAAGAAAAAGGAAGGAAATAGCTGTAAGACAGCAGAGAAGGACTCCTTTAATCCGTTCTGGCAGGGATGCGTTGAAATCGAAGGTTTTTGTTGCAGAACCGAAGGAGTTTGAAGAAATACAGATAATAGCGGATAATTGCAAGGAAAGCATTCCCGTAATAATTAATCTTCAGGAAGCCGACCAGGATCTGGCCAAGAGAGTTATTGATTTTTGCAGCGGCCTTACTTATGCTCTTGAAGGAAATATTAAGAAGGTTGCGGAGAAAGTGTTTTTAATTACTCCTTATAATGTAGAAGTCAGTTCGGAGGAAACAGAGCTAATGCAGGAAGAAGGATTTTTTAATAATATTTAATCAGGAGGAGAATTTTATTTGACTGATTACAGGTTAGGAATAGTGGGTTGCGGACATATGGGAGAAGCAATACTTAAAGGAGTGCTTGATAGCTCTTTTTTAAATGCCGGCCAGATTGTATTTATTGAAAAGAACAAATCCCGCAAAGAACATATAACCGGTAAATATAAAATTAGTGCAGCAAAGGATATTACAGAGCTTGTAAAAGGCTCTTCATACATATTTCTGGCTGTAAAACCGCAGGATTTAAAATCCGTATTAATGGAAATTAAAAAGAGTTTTAGCTGTAAAAAAAATACAATAATCAGCATTGCAGCCGGAGTTCCCACTTATTATATAGAGGAAATACTGAATTTAAATGCTTCCGTTATTAGAATAATGCCCAATGCGCCGGCATTATTCGGCAGCGGCATGGCGGCTGTAAGCAGCGGAAGATTTACGAAAAACGCTGATTTATTATTTTCGGAGAAACTGATAAATAGTGTCGGGGATTATGTATATATTGATGAAAAGTTTCAAAATATAGCAACTGCATTAAGCGGCAGCGGGCCGGCTTACTTTTTCCTTTTCTGCAAATATTTGATAGAAGCAGGTATCAAGAACGGCCTGAATGAAGAAATATCAAGAAAGTTAATAGCGGGTACCATGATCGGAGCGGGTATAGCCATTGAAAAATCCGGAGAGGAGATGGACCGGTTAATTAAGAAGGTAGCGTCTCCGGGAGGTACAACGGAGAAGGCGCTGGAAGAATTTGACAGAAGTAAGCTGGATGAAATAATAACCAGGGCAGTTGAGAGTGCAAAGAAAAGGGCTTATGAATTACAGGAGCTGCTGGATTAGGTTGGGTAAATGGGGATTTTGATAGAAATACTGATTTTTTTCTTGAGAGTTTATATAGGCTTAATATTTATTAGAGTAGTTTTATCGTGGTTGAGGATAAATCCTACCGGTTTATGGAGAAGAGCTAATAAATTTTTATTTGACATTACTGAGCCATTTTTAATAATATTTAGAAAAATTATACCTTTAATGAGGTTTGGAAGGTTTTATTTAGATCTTTCTTATATAGCAGTTATTATAACTGTTGAATTATTAGTAATATTGCTGCATTATATAAGTGTTAGATTCATATAGATTTAAAATACCAGGAGGTAATTATGAATATAAGTTCTGAAAGTATCCAGAAAAAGGAGTTTCACGTGGTGTTTAAAGGATATAAACCCGAGGAAGTTGATAAATTTCTGGATATTCTTGCGGTTGAATTTAATAGGTTACAGAAAGAAAACCGGGAGTATCAGAAGAATATGGAAAAAGTAAAATATGAGGGTGATAAAGAGTCAAATGAAATGAAGAAAGTAATTCAGGATGCTCTTGTGTCAGCGCATAAGATTGCAGATGATATAAAAAGGAAGGCAGAGAAAGAGGCAGAAGATATAATAAAAAATAAAGTTGCTGAAGAAGAGAAATCCTATAAAGAATTATTAAATAAGAAGTTAAAATTAGAAGATGATATAAAGGGATTAAGCGGCGATTATGAGAGTTTCAAGGAAAAAATAGCCCAGCTTGTAGAGAATTTCAGGGCAGCTGCATCGAAATTGGGAGAGAAAAAGCTGGTTGATGTTCCAGAGGTTAGCAGCAAGGAATTTGAAGCAGAAGAGCATGAACTGAAAGAGACCGAGAAAAAAGAGGAGGAAAAGAAAGAAGAACTTAATTACCCGGGAGGCCAGGAAGAAGGATTTGAGTTGTACAGAGGGCTGAAAAAAACATCTGAAAAGGAGGAGCCGGAGGAAACTCCCGGGATGGAAAGTATAGGCAGCGAAGAAGAAAAGTATCTTAAAAAAAGCAGGGATAAAGAAGAAGAGGAAGAAGAAAAAGAGGAAGAATATTTAGAGGAAAGCGAAGAAAAGGAGAAAGAAGAAAAAGAAGAGAAAAAGGATAAAAAAGAAGGAGGTTTTCACGGGTCTTCTGAAGAAATAGAAGAGACGGAAGACGATTACAAGCCAAAGAGGATGAAGAAGAAAATCGATATAGCCAATCCCGATATAATTAATGATTTCTTCAAAACTGATGAAGACTGAGAATATAAAGTTAATTGTAAAGCCCAATTCTTCGGTTAGCGGTGTATACGGAATTTATAAAGGAAGGATAAAGATTAAATTAAATTCTATTGCTGAGAAGGGAAAGGCCAATAAAGAGCTTATGAGATTTATTTCAGTAAGGACGGGTATTCCCAGAAAAAATATAAAAATAGTTGCAGGTGAGAAGTCGGGATATAAAGAATTAAGCTTAAGGCATGATAAAGATTTTGATTTAACTTCAAAGATTCTTAAAGGTTAAGCATATAATATTTCTAACTGTTTGCCTCAATATGTATAACCTGGTATTAAAACTTCGGTTAAACTCTCGGTAAATTAACTAAAACATTTTAGTTTATCAGTTATAATGTAACAAGTTCGGTAAAATAATTTTTTTGTCATCTATAATCCAGAATAACTGGTATTAACTATTATTTAGCCATAATAGCTAATTGACAACTGGCTATTGTGAATTTATTATATATCTATGTGTATTTTTTTAGGTTTATAATGTATATATCCTGTATATTTTAAATTGACCTTATTTCCAGACAGGGTTTTTTGTTTTAAATAGTTTTTTAATCATATGGAAACTAAAAAAAGTGAGAAAGAAATCATTCTGGTCGTTGCGTCGGATAAAGATTTAGCTAACCAGATATCATCATTAAAGCTTAAAAGCCACAACGTGGTTGTTTTAAGTAATGTAAACTTTATTAAACATTATTTAGAGGAATATATGCCGGAATATGTCGTATTATCTGCAGAGTTTGAAAAATGCAGCCAGATTGCGGAATATATCAGGGGTAATACCGGCAGCGAACTGCTTATTATAGATGATGACGAAAAAGAAAATTCTGTTTCCGAAGGCATATATCTGGGTGGGGTCAGGAATATTTATGATATAAAGAAAATTCTTGTAACTATTGATAATCTAAATTCCGGTAGTGATTTAAAGATTAAGGATAATTATAAAATTTTAACACAGAAGGTAATTACGTTTTACTCGATTCAGGGCGGAGTCGGTAAAACAAGTATATTGTTTAATTTTGCATGGTTTATAAAAGATATTGTTGAAGGCAGGATATTGATTATGGATTTAAATTTTTGCGAAGGGCCTTCGGACCTTACCATTAATCTGAATTTGGAGCTGTCACCAAATTTAAGTGTGTTTATGGATAACCTTGAATGTGAGGTGAATCGTTTTGGAAATTCGGTTGTAAACCTTAATGAAGATAATAGAATAGATATACTGCAGCCCCCGCTTTCCATATATCAGAGTGATAAATTTAATATAGATATGCTGAATAGCATAGTATATTCTGCCAGAAATAAATATGATGTCATAATAGCTGATATTCCTTTTCGTTATGATAATATATCACTGGAAATGCTTAATCTTTCTACGACATCAATTCTTGTTTTATCGCCGGATATAAAGCTTTTCCCCAGGGCAGTAAATTTTAAGAAATTCCTTCCGAAAGAGCAGAAGAAAGGAATTATTTTTAATAAGGTAGGTAATTACACCAAACCTTATATAGATGAATGCAGGGGTATCGATGGTATTTCTGTTTATAACAGGATATCTTTCATTTCCGAAAAAAATAGAGCATTAATAAAAAATGGCAGAAGTTTTTTTAATATACTGGATTTACAATCAGAAATGGGAGATATAATAAAACATATTTTTTAAAAATGGCTGAAGAAAAAAAATTATTTACAATTAAAGAAGTATCTGATCTTATCGGAATCAGCGAGTCGGAAGTAATCAGGATGATTATGCTAAAGAGGTTGCCGGTAGTAAGACTTGGTAAGTCCATAAGGATAAAAGAGGATAATCTGGATGAGTTCCTGAAAGGATTTTTAGCTAAAGGTGAAGTAAAAACCGCCTATAGTGAGCCGGTTCTATATACGGCAGACCAGGTGGCAAAAATCCTGAAACTTTCGGTTGATAATGTATGGAATCTTTTAAAAACAGGAAAGCTTAAAGGTTTTAAGGTAAGGGAAGGCAGAAGTTCATGGAGGGTTCCTGCAAAGAGCCTGGAAGATTTCATAGAAAATAGAATCAGGCAAACTAAATAATTTCTAATTAATGGCTGAAGATAAGAAAAGAAAAAAGATTTTTACGGTATTTGAGAAGATAGCGATAGCTGTCATTATAATTCTGGTAATAATTATAATATTTTTAATTTTCTATCAGGATATCAAGGAATATATAGAAATTTTTAAAGAGTGGTATGAAAGCGAAGCGTTCTGATATTCACCGCCCTGTAATAATTGAGTTATTTTTTATTTTTTTTAAAAAATTTTCTCTTCCATCTGAAGCTGTTAAAAACCAGTTTAAAGAATTTAATGGTATCGGTGGCGGGATTAACATAGCTGGTAAAATTTTTATGGTATATTGTTTTTATAGGTATGTTTTTTATATTATAGCCGTACCAGATTGATTTCATTATTATCTCCGGCTCGGTATCAAAATTACCGGTTTCGAGCTTAATATTTTTAATTACATCTGTTTTAAGGTATCTAAAACCGGACTGGACATCCCTTATTTTCCTTCCTGAGATTATAGAGATAATCCATGAAGTAAAGACGTTTGTGGCAAGTCTTATGAATGGCATATTTTTAGTATTGGACAGCCGGTTTCCAATTATTAAATCAGGGTTTTCTTTTTCTATAATTTTTAAAAAATTTACAATTTCGCCTGTGTCATGCTGGCCATCGGCGTCAATGGTTATGATTCCTGAATAATTATTTTTGATAACATATAGAAAACCGGTTCTCAGTGATTGTCCCTTGCCTTTGTTTACGCGGTGGCGTATTAAGGTTATTTTAGAATTATCAGGTTCGGGGATGGATTTTATTTTTTTAAATGTGTTATCAACTGATCCGTCATCAACAATAATTATATCAAGGTGATAGCTAAGGCAGTCTTTAATAACAGATTTAATATACTTTTCCTCGTTATATGCAGGGATAAGAATTGCAATTTTATTTTTATCATTATATTCTTCTGGTTTCATTATGGTAGTTCCTGTGTTTAATTTTTAAAAATTTCTTAAAACTAGCGGGAATAGTAAGTTTCTGTTTCTGTAATAAGTATATCCGCCTTAATGTCATGTTCCATGACGGGAATTTTGTTAACTAACTGGATATTGAAACAGAGTGCTATTTTTTTTGTTTTTTCAGGAATATTCTCAAGTATTTTATCATAATAACCGCCTCCATATCCAAGACGGTTAAGATTTTTATCAAAACTGACTCCCGGAATAACAACTAGGTCAATATCATGAATTCCTGCGGGCCTGCACAGTCGGGGAACAGGTTCCATTATGTGATAGGCGCCTTTTTCAAGCTGTATGGAAGGATTCTCTACAAAAAATAGTTTTAACCTGTCATTATGCACCCTGGGTAAAATTATATTCTTTTTATCTTTTAGGGCTTCCCTGATAATGATTTTAGTATCAACTTCCCCTTTAATGGGGTGGTAGATAAGGATATTTTTAGAGCTGAAGTAATAAGTTGTTTCGAGAAACTTTTTCTCTATCGTTTTGCTGCTTTTTTCTCTATACCCGGCAGGAAGGTTCTTCCTCTTACTCCTGAATATTTTCCTTATATTTTCTTTGATGGTTTTATTTTTTTCAGAACCCTTTTCATTCCTCATAGAATGTTATACCTAATCCTCCCGGTCCAAGGTGGGTGCCGACGATTGCTCCGATGTCAACTCTTATTATCTCTTTTGGATTAAAAGTATCTTTTATCCTTTCATACATATCAATAGCGTCTTTTTTTGCATCTGAATCACCTATGGATACTATAAGTTTCCGGGGCTCTTTAACCATTGTTTTCATGGAATTGATTAATTCTGTTTTTGCCTGATTCCACCTGCGTGTGGTTTTGAACTGAGCCACTTCACCGTCATGCAGGGTGAGTATGGGCTTTATTTCCAGAAGTGAAGCGATAAGGCCCTTAGCTTTTCCTATCCTGCCGCCTTTTTTTAAGTATTCAAGGGTGCTGGGAACAAACAATACTTTAATTTTTGATTTGAATTCATCTAAACCTTTTAGAATTTCTTCTTTTGTTTTGTCTTCCTGCGCAAGGGTTGCTGCATTCATAGCCAGAAAGCCAAGTGGAAAATGAACCACTTCTGAATCAACTATTTCTATATCCTTTCCAGGAAGCTGTTTTTTAGCAAGCTCTGCAGAGTTGATGGTTCCTGACATTTTTTTCGAGATGTGTATCGAAATTATACTGTCACTTTCTTTAAGGATTTCGTTGTATGCTTCTATAAAATCTTTAGGAGTAGGCTGGGTAGTAGTAGGAAGCTTTTCGGATGTCCTGATTTTTTCATAGAATTCTTCTAAGGTTATTTGTTCCCCGTCATCCAGAAAACTTTCATCGCCAAAAATAACCTTTAATGGAATTATCTTTATATTAAGCTGTTCTCCAATTTCTTTTGGAATATCGGAAGTGCTGTCAGTGACTATTGCCACTTTACTCATTTTGCCTCCTTTGTATGTTTCTGACTATTATAATTTATGCCTTTTTTTAAATATTTTCAATTAATTTAGCAAATATTTTACTTATAGGCGATTCTTTTTTTAAAAATTCTTTAAGGATTAACTTTTTAATTTATCCAAAAGCAGGAATAATAACATATCAAAACGGGTATTTTTAGATAAAAAAGAATTTTTTAAGCTTAAACATACTTTTATATTAAAAATAATTATAATTTTAGCTTTTTCTGATATAATCTTTTTTATTGTTTTATTGTGAACTTTTCTTTAAATTTATAATTATTTATTGATTGCGGAGAGAGAATAGATGAAATTTAAAAGACTCCTTTATGTAAGGGCTGCAGGATATCTTTCAATGGCTGCGCTGATTTTAGTGCTTTTATTTGTACTTTTTAATACAGGTGGATGTGATTCAAAGGAGAGAGTAATAAAGATAGGATGCCAGGGTGTTATGACGGGTGAGTATAAATCCTTCGGAGAGGAACAAATGATAAGTGCCAGGCTTGCTGCTTCAAAGCTTTCTCCTGTAAGGGTGGGTGGATTTGATTATGATATTGAGGTAGTTGTTAAGGATGACGAAGGAAATCCTGAAAAGGCTTTTCTGGTTGCGAGGGAAATGGTAGATGAGGGTGTAGCCGCTGCAATCGGGTCTACTTTTGACGGCACGACAGAAGTTTCCCTGCCGGTTTATGAAGAATACAACATACCGCTGATTTCGCCTTTTGCTCAAAAAACTGAAGTTTCCAAAGAAGGTAACCTCTTTTTCAGGATGATAATAAATAATGAACAAAAAGTGGAAAATATTGCTAATTTTATAAGGGATGAAATAAACCCTCAAAAAATATTACTTATCAATAACCGGGAAGAATATTCCATAAATCTTGTAGATTATTTATGGAGCATGCTGACTGATTATGGGATAGAACTTGCAGGTACGGAGCCGATGGCAATAGAAATGGAGGAGGAAGATGCCGGAATTATAGCTGAGAATCTGTTAATAGAAGGACCAGATGCCATATTTTTCTGCGGCAACTATAATGAGGTTGCAGACTTAATGGAAAAAGCAGGGGATGCAGGTCTGCATTCGAGATTTATAACTGAGACAATGGGAATGGATGATAATATTTTTACTTTAGCTGATGCACAGTACCTGGAGGGGTTAATTGCAGTGATACCGGATCCTCCTTCGCTTGCGAGATATTCACAGGATTCCAGGGCGGTAAGTTTCTGGCATGATTTTAAGAATTATCTGGAACAAACGGATGGTACAGATGCAGATATCGAGGGACCCGGTGAATATGCACCTTATTGTTATGATTCCGTTTTTATTGTCATAGAAGCAATAAAAAGAGCCAATTCTGTGTTACCCGGTGATTTTACTGATGAGCTTAGGGCCATATCATATGACGGTGTAGCGGGTCATATAGAGTTTGATTCTAATGGGGACAGGTTAGAGCCGGAGTCAACTGTTTTTGTTGTGAAAGATGGTGCCTGGGTAAGGTATTGATATTAACCGGGAGTTATAAAATTTAGGTTACCCGGTATTATTTTGAAAGTAGCCGGAAGTTTACAGATATATTCTCCATCTGCAAAAATACTGAAATGATATTCACTGTCTATTTTTATGCTGCCGGTTTTAAAGATTTCGACATGTCTGTCAGCTGTGTGTTTACCTTCATATACTTTTGGGAAAGTTTTTATAAAATGTATCTTATCCATTTTTTTTATAACGCAGATATCAAATAGCCCATCTTCGGGATTTGCGTCAGGAGTTATTTTCATCCCGCCTCCATATGAACTCATATTGGAAACTGCAATCATCATCCCATAAATTTCTCTTTTATTGCCAGCGTAACTTATAAAAAATTTGACGGGTTTAAATGTTATAAGATTTTTATATACTGCATAGTTATACCTGGCAGACCCTTTAAGAGGGAGGCGGGTATTGTTCGCAAGGTAATTTACCTGCGAGTCAAATCCTGCACCTGCAATGCACAGGTAATAATATCTGTCATTTATAAGACCCATATCAATTTTTTTTGTCTTTCCCCTTTTTATAATCTGGCAGCATTTTTTTATATCGGAACTTATACCCAGGCATGCAGCTATATCGTTGCCGGAACCGGCAGGTATTATTCCTATTTTTTTATCGGTTCCTGCCAGAGCATTTGCCATATAATGGATTGTTCCGTCGCCTCCGACTGCTATAAAATTGGAGAAACCCTTTTTAAGATTTGCCTTTGTAGTTTTTATGATATCATCAGAGTCGCTGCTTATGTGAAGAAAGTAACCCATACCGTACTTTTTAAATTCTGACTCAATAATATCCCTTAAATCAAGCGATTTTCCCTTTGCTGATGAGGGATTTAGAATGATTAGAGTTTTCACTGTTTTACCTTCACTATGAAGTTAATAACTCTGATATTTACCATTATGCAGAATTTTAGCATATGTAGTATTCAAAGGTAACTATAATAAATAAAATAGTGTTATTTTTTTCCATAACAGTATAATTAATTTATTTATTTATATAAAATATTTTAGTATTAAATTTAGAAAATTTTGGCTGATAGTATGCTTGTGGTTTATTGACTTTTTAATTGGGCTATTATAATCTTTGAGTTGTTTGTCAGCAGCCCGGACTTTAAGGAGGAGTTTAATGAATATATTCAATAAAATAATCGTTATTTTAATTCTTGTATTTCTTGTGGGCTTATCAGCAGTTTTTATGGTGGATGTTTTTATAGGGTACTTTAGCTGGTCTGATATAGCTTCAAAAATAATAAATCCTGAATACAGCGTGAATAAGGTAATCGGTTTCCTTGCCTCGCTGGCTGTATTTGCAATAGGAGTATTCTTATTATTAATGGAATTTTATAGGAGAAAGCCAAAAGTGGCAAATATATCAAGTTCAGATGAAGGTAATGCCATGGTAACTCTGGATACCATTTCAAGGAAGGTTAGAAATGAGGTACTAAAAATAGATGGCCTTGACGAAGTAAAAGTAAAAATTGTTCCTAAAGCAGCAGGAATTATAATTAATATGAATGCCCGCCTGAAAGAAAATATTGATATTCCTGAAAAGATGCAGGAAATAATAGAAAAAACCGGCAGCATGGTGTCTGGCAGGCTGGGTATAAAGGTTATAAAAACAAACCTTACCATAGTAAAACTTATACCCGGAGGAAAAGAAAAGGCAGAGAAAAAAGAGGAAGTTGCCGGGTCAGGAGAGATTGATAAGGATATTGAGTTATCCGAAGAGGAAGAGATATCCGTAGAAGAAAGAGATAATGATTAGGTAAGCTGTAAGGCGGGCTTAGTATAGCGGTAATACATGAGCTTCCCAAGCTCAAGAGGCGGGTTCAACTCCCGTAGCCCGCTCCATAAGAGTTTTATGATTGGAGAGAAGACCGGTTTGTCTGGAAATAATTTTATTTGATTTTGAGTTTATATAAAATGTTTACAGTATATTTATTCCGGTCAATCACAGGTAGAAGGATTTAGAAATCTGGAGATTTCCGGGAAGGAAGTGTTAAATATTATGACAGATATACTATCGGAACTTGATAAGTATATCCCTGAAGGCAACCCCAGGAGATGGGCAAAGCTTTCCAGCGATATTGATTTTAGAAGACTTCAGCTAACCATTCTGAAGGAAATATTAATTGAGTTAAGACAAATTAATGCCAAGTGATTAATGTTGGATGACAGTCTTATAGATATTATTGAAAAAGGCAAAAGTGACTCTCTGGTAATTGGGCCTCCCGGTTCGGGAAAAACTTATGCTCTTTTAGAGCTGGTAAAATATCTGGTTAATGTAAAAAAAATAAATCCGGAGAAGCTGCTTATTTTTTGCTTTAACCGAAGATGGTCAAAAATAATAAGGGAAAAGGCGACTTCCTTAATTAACAGGAGCATTCTGGAAATTCCTATAGAAACATTCCATTCATTCAGCTTAAGTTTCATAGCAGAGTCAAAAAGTTTTTTATATAAGGGAAATTCCGGTAATGGGAATGAAGATAATCCATTTGAAGATATCAAAATATTAAATTCTGTACAGCAATGGGAGTTTCTCAAGGAAGTTATTAAAGAGCTGGACGGCAAAAAATATCCCAGAACCTTTAAATACATGAACAGTAATAAATTCATAGAGAGCAGCTTTGTCCAGGAAGTTTTTGACTTTATACTCCGTGCCCAGGAAAATCTGTTTACCCCGGAAGAACTGTCGGATAAATTTACACCGTTTTTTAGCCCGCTTCTTTCAGAACTTTCAGGAATATATTCAAGATATACAGGGGAACTTAAGAAAAACAAATTTTATAACTATGGAATGCTGCTTGCAGAAGCAGTAAGCATCTTAAAAAAGCGGAAGAAAGTCAGCGATTATTACAGAAAGAAATATGAGTACATAATCGTTGATGAATTGCAGGAGTTGAATAAGGCTCAATTCGAAATTATCAATTGCATTTCCGATTCCAACTGTATCTTTTTTGGAAACGATGACCAGTCAATATATACTTTCAGGGGCTCTGCTCTGGATATATTTAAATCGGTTTACACGAAACTAAAACAGGAAAAAATATATTTTTTGAGGGAGAATCACAGAAGCAGCAGCATTATAAATGAAGCCTGTTCAAGGTTTATTAATCTGTCTGAAAACAGGATACCGAAGGAATCTATTACTCCAGGAAGTAATTCATCCGGAGAATTTCAGGTTAAAAATTTTTACACGCTGCTTGAGGAAGCTAATTTTATCTGTAATAAGATAAAGTACCTGTATCTTAATAAAGGTATAAAGCTGGAGGAAATGGCGATAGTAATCAAAGGACTCGGTTATGAAACTCATATTATTGAGAGCGCTCTGATTCAAAACGGGATACCTTTTGTGAGAAGGGGAACGAGGAGTCTTCTTGATAACAGGATTGTTAAATACCTGCTTAACTTTCTGAGATTTCTGGTTACTGCAAAAGAGATAGAAAAATTATACGGAAAAGATACCGATGGAAGAAAAGGTAATAAGAAAGGTAGTGATTTCGACAGCAATAATGATTTACAACTTAAGATTGATAGTTTTTTAGGTAACATAATGCTGTCCGATATTGTCAATCTGGAACCGTTGTTTTTTAAGAGAGTAAGGAAATCTTATTCGGAAAGAAGCAGCAGCGGGGGAGGAGAATTTAAAAATTTATGGGATTATTTTAGAAGTTTCAGCAGAGAAAAAAATAAAAGAAATACGGAAACCTGTAAGATAACCGATTTTGTTTCAGTAGCGGATAAACTGCTGGAAATAATGGACACAGGGGTATGCGTATTTGATTTTTTAATGCTTCTCGTGCGTGATGAGAAAGCAGGTGTTTTAAAGTATTTGCTGGAGGGAGCAGGAAGCAGGGCTGAAAACAGGAACAACTGGAATAATTTAAGTGATTTTTTAAATAATGTTAAGGATTTTAGTTCAGAAAATAAGCCGGACGGAGCAGGGGCATATATTAATTTTATAGATAATATTATTGAGAGTAAATTTACGGAAGAAATAGAGCAGAGTACAAAGGATTTAATTCAGCCGGGTTCTGTTAATATACTCAGCTTCCATCAGTGCAAGGGGCTGGAGTTTGAAGCTGTATTTACACCATTTATTAACAGGGATTATCTCCCTGCAAAATTTGTTAATACTCAGGCATTTGACATACAGATATTTAATTATTTGAATGGAGCAGAAAAACTTAAACCGATAGAACTAAAAAAGGAACACCTGTATGGTGAAATGAAGCTTTTCTATAATGGAATTACCCGAGTAAAAGAGTACCTCTATATTACTTCCAGCAGCAGAGTGAAGTCTATTATTTATGAAAGAATAAGAGATATCTACGATGATTTAAATAAGAAATATAAAAACGCGGATGGGTATAAAAATATTGAGTACGGAAAAGGCAAGGAAAAAATAAAAAACGACTCAAGCAGTGAAAAAACTGAAATAAAAGAGATGTGGGAGCTGCCCGGTCTCGACTTAAACAATCTTTGGCTTGTCAGGAAAAAGGCAATGGTTGCTGCATATAAAAGGGATAAAGGATTAAGTTCTAACAGTAGAAGTTATCTTAATGAAATTACAATCCTGAAACATTTTTATAACCCCGGTGAATGGTGGAGTTTTGTAAAAGCTACAAAAAATAGTAAAAACCCCCTGGCTTCTTTTCCACCCTCGTTTTCACACAGCAGTATAAATGCTTATATGGATTGTCCCTTTAAATACAAGATTAGGTATTTTTTAAAACTGGTTGAAGAAGATAACCTGAGCCTTATCATTGGGAAGGTATATCATCGGATAATGAGGAAATTTTTTGAAGGTAAGGATGATTACAGCTGGAAAAAACTTGTAAAAATAATAAACGGGACATTTGAAGAATACGATTTTGAATATGATTTTTTAAAGAGGGACCTGAAAGAAAAGGTGCTTGAACAATTCGAAAATTTTTACAGAAATCTAATGCCTAAAAATCCACATAAATCTGTTGTTGAAAGGGGATTCCAGTTTGAAATTGGCGGTGAAAAAATAAGGGGAAGGATAGACCAGATAAATTTTATTGATGAAAGTAATATAGAGCTTGTGGATTATAAATCAAGTTCGTCTTCATATAGCAGTAAAGAACTCAGAGAAGAATTGCAGCTGAAATTATACAGAACAGCCCTTGAATTAAGTGATGACTTAAAAAAGCTGAGGTCCATGAATGTGGAGATGAAGTATATATGCCTGGGTAATTTGAAAAAGCCTGTCTCTGTTATGCCTGCGGATTATTATAATTTAAATGAAGTTAAAAATATATTAAAGGAAAACATTGCAAAAATTAAGAGCGGAAGGTTCAGTCCGGAACCAAAGAGTTCCAATTCATGCTTAAACTGCGGGTTTAAAGTTCTGTGTCCAAAATATTATGGCTAAAAAAGTTAAGGAAACAAAAGAACAACTGGATATAATTAGAAGCACAGCCGGCCTAAGGAGGGTGATAGCATGTGCGGGCTCGGGCAAGACAATGGTCTTAACCAATAATATTATAAATGTTATAAGGAAAGGACTGTGCGCCCCCTATGAAATACTTGCACTTACATTTACCAGGAATGCCGCTGAAAACATAAGGTTGAAAATAAGGGAAAATATAAAAAGGGATATTGATTCAGAGGCAATAGATATATTTACTTTTAACTCTTTCGGAAATGAAATTATAAGCGAGAACAGTTTTGAATTCGGCCTGGGGAAAAATTTTACAATAATAAATAACAGCAGGGCATGGCAGATATTATATGAAATCTTTAACGGTGCGGATTTAAAATACTTAAAGGCAGGTAAGAAAGCAGGAGATTTTATACAGGGGCTTCTGAATTATATAGAGAGCTTAAAAAATAATCTAATATCCGTGGGCGAGCTTGAGGGATACCTAAATAGTTACAGGGAAATTATTTCCATCTATAAGAGCAGGGCATTAAGGAATAAAGAAGAAGAGTCAATAAATATCCAGAAAGAATTATCCTGCATTTACCGAAAATATGAAGAGAAGAAGACAAAAAGCAACTGCATAGATTATTCCGACCAGGTGTTTAAGCCTTATTTTTTATTCCGCAGAAATAAATTAATAAGAACAAGGTATCAGCAGAAATACAATTATATATTTGTTGATGAATTCCAGGATACCAATATAGCGCAGGCGCATCTGCTTTCCATGCTTTACCGGAAGGGCCATAATAAAATGGTTGTTGTAGGTGATGATGACCAGGGAATCTATTCTTTCAGGGGCGCCTGTGTTGAGAATATATTAAATTTTCATGAATTTGAAAAATTCAGAAACAGCCATGTTAAGAATTTTTATCTTAATACTAATTTCAGGTCGGGTGAGGATATCGTGGATACGGCAGCCAGTGTCATTGTTTCCAATAAGAATCGTTTTGAAAAAGAATTCAAATCCGGAGGCGGCAATAAGAAATCAGAGGTAATTTTTTACTGCAAAAAAACACATACTGAAGAAGCGTCAGAAATTGCAGGAATAATAAAGTATCTGGCGGCCGGGGGAATTAAACTGAAAGAAATGGCAATACTTTCAAGAAAAAAGAATTTTGAGTCTATTACAAGAGAGCTTGAGTCAAATGATATTAAATTTGAAATGGTGGGAGGTAAGAATTTTTTCTTTGAGCCCGAAATTTTATTTATTATTTCGTGGCTGAATATAATTGAAGATATAAATGATGAGATATCGATAGCGTATATCCTTAAATCGGGGAAATATAAAATCTGCGACAGGGACATATTTTTTATCAAGAGAAATCCAGCGGATACTGACAGGACCGTGAAGCTGATTGAAGGGATAGCTGATATTGAAAAGAATCCGAACGTAAGCAGTGAAGCAAAAAAGAGGCTGGTGAATTTCTTAAAAAGTTATAAACTTTATGCCGGCAAATCCGGTGAAATGCAGCTTAAAGAACTGATTAGTTTGATTATTGAAGATTCAGGAATAATAAGCGAACTAAGGTCAACCTTTGGTTCTATAGCCAGGAAAAAAATAAAAAATATTGAAAGTCTTATAAGAGTGGCTTCCGACTTTCAGGAAATCAATGAGGAAACCGGCCTTCCGGCTTTTATAACTTTCCTGAAGGATGTGGCAAAAACGGACTATGGAAATCCGGACAATACCGGATTTTCAACTGAAAACTCAGTAAAAATAATGAGTATTCATGCTGCAAAAGGCCTTGAATTTGAAGTAGTTTTTTTGCCGATGCTCTGGAAGAAAGATTACGATGGCAGAGGTTCAAATAAGAGATTTAAAATTCCTTCCGAATTGAGAAAAGACAATAGCATATGGAAGAGAAAGAAGAATTATACCAGCGAAAAAAGTTTTAAAAAAGATTTAAAGGATATAAAAATTGAGGAGGAGAGGAGGATATTTTATGTAGGTTGCAGCAGGGCGAAAAAAATATTGGTTTTATCACACAGTGAATATGAAGATAAAGCATCCTGTAACAGGGGTTATAAACCGAGGGTAATAGTGCCTTTTTTTGATGATATCATAAACAGGAAAAGCAAATTAAAAATTATAAATAAGGAGGCAGCCGATTTTATAAAGACAAAATACGGCAGAAATGCCGGGAATATTTACCATGACTATGGAAGTACTTTTAATTCAGTAAATCCAGATAAAAAAGAAAAAAAGAAGATTCCGGTACTGGAAAGAATAAGATGGAAGAATACCCAAAAAATTCTGGCAGCCGATGTTCTGAAAGCCGGCAGTGAAGAGAAAAAAAGCTTAAAAGAATTGGAGATAATAAATAAAATTAATTCCGGATTGATTTTTGAAAGCGAAAAAGAGGGGAGAAATGAAGATACCGGATTTTTCCCTCTAACCTGGATACTTGATTATAGAAGGTGTCCGTTGTTATATAAATGGAAGCATGTTTATTCGATGCCCGATAAAAGGAGCAAAGCTGCTGTAAAAGGCGAAGAAGTTCATAAGTATCTGCAGAATATAGTTTCATCTGTGTTTAATAATGGTGAAATTTCAGAAGATATAATTTTGTCCCGGTTTAAAGATAAGAGGATAAAAGATTATATGAAAAATTTTTTTAAAAGCGATTTATGGGATTTTTCTTATGTAAAGTCAATTATGCTTGAGCAGCTTTTTTACTGGAAAATCAAAAATTATTTTATTGTTGGGAAACTGGACAGGGTTGATATTGATAAAGAAAACAAAATTAGAGTGATTGATTATAAAATATCGGGTTATAATAAAAACTGGAATGCTTCATCCATTGATGATTCTAAATATCGGCATGAATTCCAGATAAAAGCATATATTAAAGCACTATCGGAGATATACGGGAAGCCGGTGGAGAATATTAAGGGTTCTCTTCTTTATTTAAAAGACGGCACAAAGAAATCAGTTTGCCTTAAAAATAGTGAGGCGGAAAAGATAAAAGAAAGCATTCTTGATGATATTGGTAAAATCCAGGGTAATGTTTTCAAAAAGGGTAAAAACTGTAAAGAATGCAGCTACAGGAATTTCTGCAGTCTAATGCTCGGCCATTAAAATTATTTATACTTTCTGGCACCAGCCTGAGTATTTATCTACTTCGTTTTTAACTATTTTAAAATAGTTATTCTGCAAATTTCTGGTGATTGGGCCCATTTTGCTGTTTCCAACAGGACGCTTGTCAACATACCCGATAGGAGAAATCTGAGCACCCGTACCACAGAAAAATAATTCATCAGATGTATAAAGTTCTGTTCTATCAATCGGTCTTTCAATAATTTCTATGTTTTCAAATTCTCTGGCAATCTCTATTACTGTGTTGCGTGTAATTCCCTCAAGTATATCATCAGTTACAGGGGGAGTTACCAGGTTACCGTTTCTGACCATAAAGACATTCATTGCGCTTCCTTCGCTTACATGCCTGCTATCGTTGGTGAGGACTATAGCTTCGTCATAGCCATTAAGCAGGGCTTCAGTTTTTTGGAAGGCTGCATTTACATAAGAGCCGGATATTTTTGCCCTTGGGGGTATGGCATTATCGGCTGTACGGTCCCATGAGGATATGCATACACTTATCGGCTTGTTTATTTCAATATATTCTCCAAGGGGTATGGAGTATATAAAGAGATCCTGTTCATTACCGATTAACTTTGGGCCTATATTTAATCCACTGTTATACGCAAACGGTCTTATATAACAATCTTTGGTGTATTTCTCTTTTCTTAGCAATTCAAGGGTTATGTTACAGAGTTCATTAACAGAATATTTAACTTCAATCATCATTATCCTGCAGCTTTTGAGGAATCTTTTATAGTGGTCTTCCATTCTGAAAACATAACTGTTTTTGGTATTTTCATTCCAGTAGCTTCTTATTCCTTCAAAAACTGCCGTACCGTATTGCAGCGAATTTGTTCTGATGTCTACGCGGGCCTTATCGATGGAAACAATTTTTCCTTCAAAAAAAGCATATTTAGGATGAGCCATGATATCCTCTTGTTTAGATTTCAATTTTTAATATTTTACTTATTTTAATTTTATTTTGCAATTGGTATTAAGTCATAAGTTAATAATTTTTAAATATTGCAGATGAAAATAGATGCAAATGACTGCCGTTTGCTTAAAAATTCTATTTAGAATCTGTCAGGGAAAGTCCATTTATGTTTTAAGTATAGAGTTAAATCCGCAGGCTATGGGAAATTTATATGGATTAGGGGAAATAAAAAATAGAAACTTAGTTTACTAATAATTATAAGTAGTGGAGGAAGGAAATAGTGATTAAAGAAAGCTTTAATGTAAAGATGAATAAAAGAAACCCCAAGTTATCTTTTACCTTAGCTCACGCCTTAGGCTACTTAACATCTTGGGGTCAATACCTTAGAACTTTTCTTAGGTTTTTCAAAATTAATTTCTTACTTTTTACATTCTTTCGTTTGTAAATTTCAGATAATCTTGAAATTACCTCCTTTTCTAAGACAATGTATAATATAGCAAATAGATGTATTTATGTCAATAGAATTTTTAATTGATTTTTTTAATAATTCCGCCTCCAATAAGTTTAAAGTCATCATAAAAAACAGCGGATTGGCCTGGAGTTACTGCTTTCTGGGACTTATCAAATATTATATCGGCAGTTCCGGTTCCGGTGATTATTATACTTGCGGGAGCTTCTTTTGAGCTGTATCTTATCTTTACCATCGCCCTGAAGGTTCTGCCGGGAGGCTTTCCGGAAATAAAATTGGTATTTTTAACTTTCAGAAATTTATTAAATATATCTTCTTTGTAACCTGCTATGATAATATTCTTTTCCGGTATTATTTCCTTTACATAAAGGGGTCTGGAACGGCTTACCCCAAGCCCCTTTCTCTGCCCGATAGTATAATAGACATATCCACTGTGTTTTCCAATAATGTTGCCTCCGGTATCCAGTATGGGGCCCTTTCCAATGTCGTTTATCCGGGATTTTAAAAAGAGCCGGTAATCTTTATCAGGTATAAAACATATATCCTGGCTTTCTCTGGCGTTTTTTAAAAAGGGGAATGATTTTTTAACTGCCTTTCTCATGTCGGTTTTTGTAATAGTTCCCAGGGGTGTTTTAATATGGGAGAGCTGTTTCTGGTTTAGCTTCCATAATATATAACTCTGGTCCTTCTTCTTATCGGTACTCTTTTGAATCTCATATAACCCGGAGTCAGAGGATTTTTTGATTATGCAGTAATGCCCTGTTGCAAGGAAAGCTGCGCCCAGAACTTTTATTTTTTCTAAAAGAGCGCCGAACTTAATATATTTATTGCACTCGACACATGGATTGGGCGTAAGGCCTTTTTTATAATCAAGACAAAAGGGCCTTATTATTTTATCCTCGAATAATTCGGTAAAATCAATTACTACATGGGGAATACCCAGCCTGGCCGATACTTTTATGGCTGATTTAATGTCTTCTTCGTAAGTGCCGGTTTTTGTTTTTTTTAACCGGCTAAAATTATCTGGAAGAAGTTTTAAGGTGACTCCTATTACCCGGTATCCCTTTTCTTTTAAAATTTTGGCTGCCATTGAACTGTCAATACCACCGCTGAGGGCAACTGCAATTCTATTATTATCTATTTTGTATATTTCCGGGGTAAGGGGATTTGAAATGTAATTTGTTATAAGTTTCCTTAAAGCATCTATGGCCATACCGGGGATATATTTTTTCCCGGAGGGAAAATTTCCAAGGCAATCTTCAATATCTTTTTCATTTGTTAGAGTTGAATTAAGTATATCTCTGTTTTTGATAAGGGTAGTCAGGCAGCCTGCGGAAGCTTTAGTATAGCTGCAGCCGGATGCCTTAAATTTTATATCACTTATTATATTCCCGGTTATGTTTGCAGTGAATTTTACAAAATCAGAAGAGGAAGAAGTGCGGCTTATTCCAGAAGAGTCAGGGTCGGGTATCTCGCCTTCATTACACGGTTCTTTAAAATGCCTGTTTATGTTTGATTTATTATTTTCCATAAATTTTATATATGTAATATATAATATTTAGATTATTATTCATATCGGCGCCAACCGGGTAAATTTTATATTTTAATGATAATGCTTAAACGGAAAGATATAAAGATTTAAATAGTTGGGGGACCAGGGAATGGAGGGAATTTATAATTTTGTTTTTAAAGATAATTTATAAAAAATGTGTAATTCTTATGAATTATAATCAATAAAAGCCGGATATGTATTAAATTTAATAACGTTCCTTGATTGTATAAGATTATTTATAAAATTTATTTACTATATGTATTATGAATTCTATAATAATAATTTTATAGTTATATTGACTATTTAAAAAAAAGAAAATATTAGCTAAGAAAATTGTTAGAGGATATAAAAAAGCAACTTTTGATAAAGAACAAAAATTAGCAATTAATAGACTTAAACTTGAAGAAATATTGGCAAATGATAAAAAACTAAATTCATTTATAAAAAAATATTCTGCAGAAGATTTAAAAAAAATGTGAATTACACCTAGTGTTTTATTTAAAGCAATTAAAAATAATTATAAATATCCATATGATATGTTTAAATTTATTTTTGAATTATTTACTATTGATAAATATTTAGATTATATGCAAAACTTTAAAAGTAAAGGAAGTTGGTACGAATATTCTATTTTACTTAAACCTTTAGGAAAGTTTT
>JAYEJA010000102.1:0-2102 GCA_034660395.1 Actinomycetota bacterium | reverse complement strand
GTTTTAATGAAGGTTTATTCAATAAAAAGTTATATAAAAAATATCAGATATTAACATCTAACGGAATACAAAAAAGATATTTTCATTCCATAAAAACCCGGAAAGATATTTATGTGATTAAGGAATATTTAGTCAATGGAATTAGTAATTATCTTGATAACTTAGTTAATGTTAACATTAACTCTATAAAAGATAACATTAACTCTATAAAAGATAAGCATAATCCACATAGTATAGTAAAGGAAAGTATAGTAAAGAAGAAGAAAGAAGTTGACTTCGATTTCTCTAAAAAAGAATTTATTAATTTAACACCAGAAAAGCTAAAAGGATTTGATAAAAAATATTCTAATACTAATGTAAATACTGAACTGGAAAAAATGGAAAACTGGTTAATGGTTGAAAAAGAGAAAAAAGATGAAGGTAAAAAAAATAAGATACCGAAGAATTATAATTTGTTTATACAAAATTGGTTGTTAAGGAGTAATAATGATGATAAATAATTTAACAATGAGATTATATGATATTAATACAGAACGGGCATTATTAGGATCTATTCTCCTGGAAGGTAAATTATTCGAAGAAGTGAATGGGATAATAAATGAAACTGACTTCTATCAGAAATCCCATCGGATTATCTTTCGCTGTTATAAAAGATTATTCACCGAAAATAAAAGTATTGATATGGTCATTATGGTTGAAATGTTGCATAGAGTAAAACTATTAGACGCTATCGGCGGGGCTACCTACCTCACCTATCTTATTAATAATGTCCCCACAACTGCCAACCTGCACCAATATGTAAAAATTATTAAAGATTATTCCTATAAAAGGGCAGTATTTTCAAAGATAAATAAATTTAGTACAGAAAATATAGATACACAAAAACTGGTTAACGATATTGTCAGCATTAAAAAATATGAAGAAATAAAAGAAAAAACGAACAAAGATATTATTTTAGAAACCATCAGTGATGCTCAAAAAGGAACTGATTTTAAATTTCCTGAAAACTTTGAAGGCTTAAATAAAATAACCGGCGGTTTTGATAGAGGGGATTTGATAATAATAGGGGGATATCCTAGTAATGGTAAAACTTCGATGTGCATTGATTTAACTATCGGTTTTTGCGGTGAATTTGACTATAAAGTCCTGTATGTAACTCTCGAAATGACTGTAAAAGCTAATATGAGGCGTATATTGGCGAGGACTCAAGAGATAAACACCATGAAGTTTAGACATGGTAATTTAGATGATACTGACAGGAACGCAATTAAAAATATGATACCGCAGATAGAAAATATATGGAAGTATAATTGCGTCCGAGCTTATACAATGCAAGATATTACAAGGGCAATGGCAAATTATGAACCGGATATTGTAATAATAGATTACTTACAGAATATAGCAGACCCGGAGAATTTAAGTGAATACGCACGGCTTACTAAATTTACCCTGCAAATACAACAGATGGCCAGGAAGAAAGATGTAGCCACTATATTATTATCACAATTTCATAGACCGCAAGAAGGGAGGATAAGAGAACCACGAAACAACGATTTTAGGGGGTCAGGTTCTATTGAGGAAAGAGCTGAAATGATATTTTTAATTTACTGGGAACGTAAGTTAAAAATGGAAAGTCTATCCCGGCAAGATGGGGATGATCCTGAATATGCGATAATTAATGTGACAAAAAATAAAGACGGGGAGACCGGCAGGGTGGAGATGAAACTATACCCAGAATATCATAAATGGGTAAGTTTTAACGACAATAAAGATGGAAAAGATGTTATTAAATACAAGAATGCAAAAGAAGAAAGCGAAAAAAGCAAATATTCACGGAGGTGATGGAATGGATGATAAGGATTTAAAGTATGAAGCATTTAAAAAAGGGCTAAAGGATTTAAGCCCAGAAGAATATGAAGAAGCTATAAGGTTATATTGTAAGGCAAATAGATTATAATAAAAAAAGGAGGTGAAAAAAGTGAAATATTTAGAAACTAAAATTGTGAAGGTGAAGAAGAAAAAGATAAAACCATCTTGTGAAGAATGTAATAATTATGATACATGGTGCAAGAATTATTGTAGTTATTATAAAAATCATATTA
>JAYEJA010000101.1:0-2113 GCA_034660395.1 Actinomycetota bacterium | reverse complement strand
AACCTGTTCACTCTGGGAAGGGTTCGACCTGCCGGTCGCAGAAGCCCACTACTTTAAAAGACCCACTATCTGCTATGATATAGGAGCACATCCGGAAGTATCAATAAACGGCAAGACCGGTTTCATTGTAAAAGATAAAAACCAGTTTCTTAAAAAGCTTGAGATTCTTGTAAATAATACCGAACTTAGGAAAGAGATGGGACAGAATGCAGGCAGGCACGCCGTCAATTTTAAATGGGAAAGAAGCGTAAAGAAATACCACCTGCTTATCAAAGAGATGCTTAACTTAAAAGATACAGATATCAAGCCCAAAAGAACTTCTTATAGACACAGGCCCCGGCGCTCAAGGAAAGTTTCCGTAATTATAATTAATTACAATTCAACTTACCCCATACTAAAAGAATGCATTGACTCAATAAAAGCCCAGACCCTTAAGGACATTGAGATTATTATTTTTGATAATAATTCTACCCATAACGCTCTTGAAAATATAAAAAAGGAATTTAAAGATATAAAGGTCATCTATTCCAGCCAGAACCTGGGGCTGGGCGAAGGTATAAATAAGGCAATGGAACATGCAGGTTCAGACCTTATTTTAATATCAAATTTTGACGTTGTTTATAACCCCGATGCTGTTGAGCAAATGGTCGACTCCATCAATAACCTTGAAAGCATTTATATTGGGGTAGCGCCAAAAATCAAGTTCTATTACCATAGGGAATTCCTTGAAAGTGTGGGGATTTACCTTGATAGGAACCTTTACATCGGCCACTACGGACTGGGGCAGCTTGACCTTAGCCAGTACAACAGACCCGAAGATATTTTCGGGGTGTCTTTTGTATCCTGTATGATAAAACGCGAAGCTTTTAACAATAATAAGGTGGGACCCATAGACCCCTCTTTTTTCCTATTTTACGAGGATGTTGATTTTTGCTACCGGGCTAATCTCCATGGTTACAAATTCAGGTCATGCGCCCCTGCAATTTGCTATCACAGATACGCATATAATTTCAGGGATGATGCAACAGCTTTTCAGAGAAAATATTACTACCAGAAACTGAATCTTTTGAAAACAGCTTACAAAAATTCCGAGCCCTCCAATCTCAATAGAATCATGGCCAATGAATTAAATATCCAGAAGCAGAACCTAAAAGATGTTAACCTTAAGAAAACAGCAAAGAGAATAATCAGGGATTTCAGAGCAAGCGTAAAATATCTTAAAAAAGACAGAAATTATATGGATTTCTCAAGACAGCTTTCTGATGCCGACATTACCAAGTATAGCTGGGGCGAGAGCATTTATTTTGATGTTGCCAGAAATGAATCAATTTACTCAGTTGAAAATCTCCATCATTCATACCGAAGGCTGTTCTCCCTTCTGGGAAATGAGAAATACGAGGGCATTGTTAACTATCTTGTTAACCTGAGGGATACCAAATTCAGAATGGAAATAAATTTATTTAAAAACATACTTCATAACAAACTGGAATATGAACCTTCATCAGTCCATAATTTTATAGATAAGATAAAATGAGAACCACTAAATTAAGAATCGGAATAGATGTTTCCACACTGATAAATCACGGGCCTGACATTGGCGCCGGCAGGTATATTATTAACCTTGTTAAAAACCTTACAAAAAATTATAAAAAAAATACCTATATCCTTACCGGGAAATATATATCAGATGATTACCTCGATATCCTGTATGACCTTAAAAAAGAATCCGCTTCTGGTGTTGAGCTGAAACTTTTTAAAACCTCCCAAAAAAAACTTGACCTGTGGAACAGGTTCAGATTTCCTCCTCTGGAGTTTTATGGTTTCAAAGCCGATTTGCTGCACTGTCCCGATTACCTCATCCCTCCCACAGTAAATAAAAACCTGGTCATAACTGTTCACGACCTTTCATTTATAAGATACCCCCAGTTTAATTTTGAGTGGTTTATAAAAAAATACACCCTGGAAGTTAAAAAAAGTATACTCCGTGCTAAAAAAATAATCGCTGACTCTATAAGTACAAGAAATGATATCGTAAAGTTCTTCAATGTTGACCCCAAAAAAATTAACGTCATCTATCTTGCCTCGGACAGTACATTTAAAAAATTACTCCCTA
>JAYEJA010000100.1:0-2173 GCA_034660395.1 Actinomycetota bacterium | reverse complement strand
TACTTTCCATTTATTTCCCATCTAAGCACCTTTATAAATAAAAAATTATTTACTCTTTTTCTTCAACCCTCATAACACTGCTTCCAATTACTTTTGCATAATTATCTCCTATTACATTAAAAGGAGAAATATCAGAAAAAATAATTGGAATTTTATAAATTACTTCGACCTTAATCATATCCCCCGGATCTGTACCAGAAATATCCATATTCATGCTCAGTCTCTTACCAAAGTCCCATCCGGGCATTGTAGATGATGCATATCCGAGTACTGCATTTGCAGCTTCTAACTCCGGGTTATCTGATAAAGTTGCAGCTCTGGCACCTTCATAAGAGGCAGAATTTACAACTATCTTTGCATTAAGTAGAAATCCAAACTGTATAATTCCTGCAACCAGCAAAATTAATACCGGTAATATCAAAACTAATTCAATAAAAACACTACCTTTTTCTGGAGAAGATCTTGACTTAAACATAATATCTCATGCCTTTAATTAAAAAATACTTTAAAATCAGTACTTCCAAGAAATTAATTAAATATTCTTAAAAATACATTTACAGACTATCTATTATTGACTGAAAAACTGATTGAAGTTTCTCTCCAAGTGCAGATATAGTTGCTATACAAACGATTACAACCAAAGCTATATACAGGGCTATTTCTATTAATGTTGATCCTTTCAAGCTAACAAATAATCCAGCCAGGAATTTCCTTATTAAATTCATAATTACCTCCATTCTTATTTTATTTTTTTTAATCCTTAAAGCTTCTTTGATCCACTCTTTAATAAAAAATTAAAATAATAGTTTCACCTGTGGTATAACCGGTAACAAAAATAAAAAAATAGTAGGAATAAAAATAAAAATAAATATGATAAGAATAAGATTGCTTTCCATCCTCTCAGATTGTATTTTTAACAGATCCATTTGATTTCTTCTTATGACATTTGACATATCCTTTAAAACTCTACTAACTGGATTACCAATTGATTCGGCCTGCATCAAAATTTTAATCAATGACTTAAAATCATGACAGAATGAAAACTTTGCAACCATATGGTATGCTTCAATTTTATTATGACCTTCAATTATTTTAATTCGTGCCAGCCTAAAAAGCTTGCCGGTCTCACACTTATAATTTTCCGAAATATAATTCAATGCTTCCCCCAAACTTAGACCTGCTTTTATTAAAGAAGATAAAATATCTATCATATCAGGGAGCTCGCTTTGTATCTTCTTTCTTTTAAAACTAATCTTACCTTTCACAATCTCAGAAGGAATGAAAAAAATAACTACTGCTCCAAAAAAGGAATGCCATATTAAATTTTTACTTAATAAAAAACCAGATATAATAATTAATAAGAAAAAGCTTAATGATAAAATAATCCTTAGCAAAAATAATCCCTCTAAAGATTTTATTTTAAAAGCGAGCACCCTTATTCCATTTTGCTCTTCAAGTAAAAGACTCAAATCTTCGTTTAGCTTATTCTTGCTAATTTTTCTTAGAAACTTCCCGGTTTGTGTTTCGGCTGTATTTATAATTACTCGAGCATCCCTGTAATCAAAACTCACAATAACTAAAAAAACAAAAATAGATGTAAGAACAGCAATAAATATTATCCATAAACTCATCTTATAATTCTATTCCCTCCATAATAATTAATAACCCTGTTTATCATAAAAAAGCCAATTATATTACTAAGAACAACATAAAAAAGAATTAAAATACCAGTTTTGGTAAATAAAACATGAATAATATCTTTATTAATAAGCACAACAACTATTATCGAAATTATAGGTATCAGAGTTATCAGATATGACGTATAGCGAGGCCCTGTACTTAAAATCTTTATATACCTTTCCATATTCCTTTTCTCCCTGATATACTCAACCTGATCTTTTAAAAAGTCTATCAAATCAACTCCCTTATCATTAGCCGCAATAAAACCGATAATTACTATTTCAATTAAAGGACTGTTATTCCTCGCAATCATATTTCTTAATGCTTCATTTAATAATAAACCTTTACGAGTATCATTTAATACCAGCTCAAATTCTCTTCTTATAGGATAATCTGGGGTGAACCCTTAAGTTAGACACGATATTAACTTAAAGATAGAATAGCTGATGAGACTTACAAATACAAGAGATAGGAGGTCTCATCAGATGAAAAG
>JAYEJA010000099.1:0-11099 GCA_034660395.1 Actinomycetota bacterium | reverse complement strand
TGGGACTTAATGAAAAAGCTATAATGGATTATGTAGAGTATCAATATAAAGAGGACACTGGGCAACTGGGACTCGATTTGGGGGAATAATATAAGAAGCCCCCGACTTCAGTCGGGGGAGTTTCACTGGCTCTTTTTTAAATTATTATTTTATGCATTATCAGGCAGTGTTTATTTGAAAGATGTATAAATGACGGAAAGTTCATTTTAAGAGAAAAAGTGTAATCATAAGCGGAGCCGTGATTTATTGAATAAACAATGCAATTATGATAACATTTTTTTGGGTACTCTGTTTGTAGCGTAACTAAAGTTAAATTTTTGTGCCAACAAATTTACATTGGAAGCCAAAACTTTGGTTGCGGCATAAAAGCCCGCTTCAAGCGGGACTTATAAAGCAACCAGGAGGGCATCCACCTGCTGAGTGCGGGGCGCAAAAAACTTCCCCTAGTTACGAATGAATGGAGTATCCGTTTTGTTATCAAATATCATTTTATTTTTTTATATTAGACTTTATGGATTTAAGAAAAAAATTTCTTGGTTATTTTGAGAAAAAAAAGCATATGATAATGCCCTCATCAGAGTTGATACCGCATGATGATCCAAGCGTGCTTTTAACAACTGCTGGAATGCAGCAGTTCAAGCCATATTTTATGGGTATAAAGAAACCTCCAGGCAAAAGAATCGCTACGGTTCAGAAATGTTTCAGGACAAGTGATATCGATGAAGTAGGTTATACGGACAGGCATCTTACATTTTTTGAGATGCTTGGAAATTTTTCATTTGGTGATTATTCCAAAAAGGAAGCAATAGAATATTCTCTTGATTTTCTTTTAAATGATATGGGAATTCAAATGGATAAACTGGCAGTGGCAGTATTTAAGGGAAATAGTAATATACCGGCTGATTCGGAATCCATAAATTACTGGGAAAAAAGCGGAATAGCTGCTGATAAGATATATAAATTCGGAAAGGAAGACAATTTCTGGGGACCTGCGGGAGATACGGGACCGTGCGGGCCCTGCTCGGAAATATATTATGATTTTGGAAAAGAATACGGCTGCGGGAGAAAAGATTGCGGTCCTGATTGTGATTGCGGAAGGTTTCTTGAAGTATGGAATCTTGTTTTTACCGAGTATAACTTTGATGGAAATAAATTTGTTGAACTTCCCAGCAAGAATATAGATACGGGTATGGGCCTGGAGAGGTTGACCGCAGTTCTTGACGGGAACCCTTCTGTTTTTAGGACCGGCCTGTTTAAAGGAATAGTAAAGAGAATAGAGGAGTTATCAGGGGAAAGGGATAGTTCAAAAAGTAAAAAACACAGGGAGGAATTTAACAGGAGCGTAAAAGTAATAGCGGATCACGCGAGAGCCATATATTTTCTTATCTCTGACGGAGTAGTTCCTTCAAATGAAGGAAGGGGTTATATTTTAAGGAGAATAATAAGGAGGGCCATAAGATACGGAAAGCTGATAAAAATAAAGGATAATTTTTTGAACATTATTGGCGAATCAGTAATTAAACAATATTCAAAATGGTATCCGGAGCTCCTGGAAAAAAAGGAATTTTCCTTTAAGCTGGTAAGCGATGAGGAAAGAAGATTTACGAAAACATTAAATGAAGGAAGTAAGGTTCTCGTACAAAAAGTAAAGGAAGTAAAAGATGCTGACAAACAATACATCAATCCGGAAGATGCGTTCAGGTTATATGATACATTCGGGTTCCCCGTTGAGCTTACCCGAGAGATATTAAATGAAAATAAAATAAAAATTGATTTAGGAAAATTTGATGATTACCTGAAGGAACATACTAAAAAGTCAAAAAAGAAATCAGGGACCGGCGGAAAGATAAATATGGACATAGATATATACAGGAGTATAAGCAAAAAAGTGGATGTAGAGTTTTCGGGCTATCAAAAGTACAGTGCGAAAACATCGATTGAAGCTATATTGAAAGTTGATAAAGACGGTAATAAAAAATTGGTTCCCGGGCTGTCTGAGGGAGATAAAGGTGAATTAATTTTAAGGGAAACGCCGTTCTACGGGGAAAAAGGCGGAGAAGCCGGAGACAGGGGAATAATAAGAAAAGATAAAAGCATATTTTCAGTAGGTGACTGCACTATACCGTTCGGGGACATTTATACACATATCGGCACCGTTAAAAAGGGAGGATTTAAAACAGGCGATAAGGTAAGCGCGGAGGTTGACAGGAGTTATAGGAGAGATATAAGTAAAAACCATACTGCCACTCATATACTGCAATGGGTTCTCAGGAGCATATTTGGCGATGAAATAAAACAGGCGGGCTCTTTTGTGGGGGAGGATAGGTTTAGATTTGATTATTCCATTTATAACGCCCCGTCAGGAGATGATATAAAAAGAATAGAGAGCATCGTAAATGAAAAGATACAGAGTGATGATCCTGTAAGATGTTTTGAAACCACGAGAGAATACGCGAAGGAAATAGGAGCGATGGCTTTATTTGATGAAAAATACGGCAAGTTTGTAAGAGTTGTAGAAATAGATAATTACAGCAGGGAGTTGTGCGGCGGAATTCATGTCAGAAGGACAGGGGAGATTGGCCTATTTAAAATAATATCCGAATCAAGCGTAGGAGCTAATTTAAGAAGGATAGAGGCATTAACCGGTATGCATGCATACAAATACATAACAAAAAAAGACGGCATATTAAAAAAAGTTGCGGAAAGTATGGGAGTAGATGAGAGTGAATTAACGGATACAATTGATAAATTAAAAAATAGCCTGAAAGAAAAGGAAGAAGAGATGGCATCAATACGGTTAGAAAGTGCAAAAGAAGAGATATTAAAAAAATCCGGCTGCAAGAGCTCGGATTCTGGCCTGAAAACAATAGATTATGATTTTTCTAAGTCGGACGTGCTTAAGAATATGGGGATAAGTGATATCGGAAAGGTAGCAGATGAAATAAAAAGTTATTTCCGGGGAGTGGATACTTTAATAATTTTTGGCAGCAAATCCGGAAGTAAACCGGTTATAATTATCAGTTCAACAAAGGATATTGTTAAAAAGGGAATTCATTGCGGCAGGATTGCAGGAGAAATAGCTAAAAAATTAAATGGAGGAGGAGGCGGAAAGCCGCATTATGCGCAGATGGGTTTCTCCGGGAATAGTTCCATAAAAATGGCAATTGGACTGGTTAGAGATAAGGTTCTGGACATATTAAAAGAAGATAAATAAAAATGAGGTTACTTGGGTTAGACGTAGGTAATAAGAATATAGGTATTGCAGTTTCGGATGAAGATAAGAAAATAGCCGTGCCTCTTGATGTGATAGATAATAGTGAAGAAGCAGGCCTTAAATTAAAAGAAATTACAGAAAGATACGATATAGGAAAGATTGTCGTAGGAGTTCCGTATACACTCATGGGTGAAGTGGGCAGACAGGCGAAGAAAGTTCTTGATTTCGTTGATAGGGTAGTTAAAAAACTCGGGATTGATGTAGATTATATTGATGAGAGGTTTACCACAAGGATTCCGCTGGAAGAATTCCAAAAGCATTCTAAATACAGGAAAATTAAAAAGATTGATAAGTTTTCTGCTGGAATAATACTGGATGATTATTTAAAAAAGAACAGGGGAAATTAAAAAATGAAGACAGGAAACGTGACGGGATACGGAATTTTATCCGGACTTAAATTTATTGCTGCTGCAATGGTTATTTTTTTATTTTTATCATTGCTTAATTCATGCAGTATTTTTAAAGATGAAGAAAATAACGTATCGCAGGCCTGTATAGAGGTAGAATTTGAAATAGAAGAAGGCATGAGCCTTAAGGAAGCGGCATCCGTCATGGAGGAAAAAAATGTAA
Source organism: Actinomycetota bacterium (assembly GCA_034660395.1). Lineage (GTDB taxonomy): Bacteria > Actinomycetota > Humimicrobiia > Humimicrobiales > Humimicrobiaceae > JAQVEM01. The sequence goes on along the minus strand of JAYEJA010000099.1, from coordinate 7,255 downwards.
TAGATAATGCCTTCCTTTTTATATTGTTCGTTGAGCAGAAAGGTGAAGAAGGCGGGATAATACCCGGTATTTATAAAATGGAGACCGATTCCGAATACGAAGAAGTTCTAAATGAAATAACGGCAGGACCGCCGGTTGTAACATATAAATTTACCATTCCGGAAGGTTACATTTTAAAAAAGGTAATTGAAAGGGTGGCTTCGGAAATACCGTTTATAGAGGAGGAAGATATGGAAGAGGCCGGTGATATGAGTAATTACAGTTACGATTACCTGGAAGAAGCTGGCACTCTTGAAGGTTTTCTTTTTCCTAAAACCTATGAAATAACCATTGACTATAGTGCAATAAATGTTTTTGAAATGATGCTCGCGCAATATCAGGTGGAAACGGTAGGCCTGGATTACTCTTATGCGGACAGCAAAGGGCTCTCGCACTATGATTTATTAAAAATTGCTTCCATGATTGAGAGGGAAGCATATATTCCCGAGGAAAGGGCTTTGATATCTGCAGTTATTCACAACAGGCTTGATATCGGTATGAAAATGGATATAGATGCTACCCTGTGCTATTACCTTGAAAAATGGGAAGAAGGGCTCACGGAGGAAGATAAAAAGATTGATTCTCAATATAATACATATATGTACCCCGGGCTTCCGCCTACTCCAATATGTAATCCCGGTATTGCTTCAATTGAAGCAGCTTTAAATCCAGCTGATGTGGACTATCTGTATTTCGTAGTAACTGACAGCGAAAAACATATTCACTCTTTTTCATCTACACTGGAAGAGCATGGGGAAAACATAAATAATGCAAAATAAAAGTGTAAGTTTATTCTTAAAAGAAAAAGAACTGCTGGATAGTCTATTTAAAAGCGCCCGCCGGGAAAAGATACCTGTAATTGATAAAGAAACGGGAAGGTTTCTTGAGATAATATGTCTTTTAGAAAATCCGAAAAACATTCTTGAAATCGGCTGCGGTACAGGGTTTTCTTCATATTTCTTAATAAAAAACTTAAAAAGTGGAAATTATACGGGGATAGATTTAAATAAGGAAAGGGTGAGAAGAGCTGAAAAGTTCATAAGGTCCAGGTTTGAATCAGGCAGCTTAAAATTCCTGGGAGGCAGTGCGGTGGAAATAATCAGGGGACTTAAAGGTAAGTTTGACCTGGTATTTATTGACGGCGCAAAATTTGAGTACCCTTCTTATATTAAATCGCTGGAGGGCAAACTGGAAGAAGGCGCTCTTATTATTGCCGATAATATATTATATAAGGATAAAGTGTTTGAAGAAGAAGTCTCCGGGCATGATTCAAACAGTGTAATCGGAATCAGGGAATACATAAAATATATAACAGAGGATAAAAGATTTAAAAGCCGTTTTTTTGATATAGGTGACGGCATATCGGTAACGGAATTTCATGAAAAGAGCGGTTAATGCAAAGGGACAAAATGAAAGGAAATAAAAAAGTACCGGAACTGCTGGTTCCTGCAAATAACCTGGATATTTTAAAATATGCGGTAAATTATGGTGCAGATGCAGTTTATGCAGGAGGAAAGGATTTTAATTTAAGGAGCATAAGGGGGAACTTTACCTTTAAAGAGTTAAGGGAAGGAGTAAGATATGCGCATGATTATGGTAAAAAGGTTTATTTTACCCTTAATTCGATAGTAAGCGAGAGCGAATTAGACGGCTTAAAGGACTATTTGAAAGAATTAAGAAGTATTGATATAGACGGAATCATACTTGCTGACTTCGGGGCGCTTGAGCTTGTAAATGAAATATTACCTAAAAAAAATGTGCATATAAGTACGCAGGTAAATCTTAATAACAGTGCAGCGGCAAATTTTTTTAAAAAACTTGGGGCAAAGAGGGTGAACATTGCCAGGGAAGTCAGTTTTCCTGATTTAAAACAAATTATAAATAAAACGGATATAGAAGTAGAAGTATTCGTGCATGGAGCATTATGTATATCTTATTCCGGCAGATGCATGCTGAGTAAATACATGACAGGCCGGGATTCCAATAAGGGTAAATGCGCCCATAGCTGCCGCTGGAGATATTACCTGATGGAAGAGGAGAGGCCGAATACGTTTTTTCCGGTTTTACAGGATAAAAACGGCACTTATATATATAATTCAAGGGATTTGTGCCTTATCGGAAGGTTAAAGGAGCTGGCAGATGCAGGAGTTTCCGCTGTTAAACTAGAGGGGAGAATGAAAACGGAAAATTATGTCGGTCTTACGACCTGGGCATACAGGAAAGCGCTGGGCTGGATAAAGGAAGGCAAGTTTAATAAAGAGAAAGCAGCATATCTGCTCTCGGAGCTTGATAAATGTTCACACAGAAATTTTACTGAAGGTTTTATGTTTGCCGGTGACAGGGAGGAACTTGAAGATAACGATAATGTGGGGTACATAAAAAAATATAGATTCGTGGGAGTATACCATGGTTATAATGAAAATTTTAACGGGCCGGTAATAGAAGTAAAGAACAAGTTTCGCAGGGGAGAGATTATGGATATACTGGAGCCCGGGTCAGAACCAAAAGAAGTAAAAATAACGGGGATGATATCAGAAAGAGATGGAGTTGAAATGGAGTGTGCCAACCCGAATGACCTGGTCATATTGTGTGGAGCAGGAAAGGTTGACCCCTTTGCGCTTTTTAGAATAAAATCCTAAAAATTATTTTAAAAAAGGATTTTAAAGCCGGGATGTTAAAGTCGTAAGTAATATATAAAGATATCGGTATAAATCCAGCAAGTTGAAAATATAAATTTTTTTTAGTATTATTCTTATAAATTAATTAAAAGATATATGGCTGAAAATATTAAAACATATAAGGTAATATTATCGGGCAGAGTTCAGGGCGTGGGTTTCAGGTTTTTTGTAGAATCAGTTGCAGGGAAATATGATATTAAAGGATACGTCAGGAATACTGTTAACGGTAAGGTAGAAGTAGTTTGCCAGGGGGAAGACGGAATGGACCAGTTTTTGGAAGAAATAAAAAAAGGTCCTTCTTTTTCAGTGGTGGCTGATGTAAAAATCGAAGAATTTGAAAGCAGCAAAAAATACAATGTATTTGAAATAAGGTATTAGAAGAAGTATCTACAGTAATTAGAAATAGCAATAAATATAATTAAATAAGATGATTAGTCCTGAAACAAAAATATTAGCTTTGATTGGCAATCCGGTTAAGCACAGCCTATCTCCAAGAATACAGAATTGTTTCATAAGAAAGTATTCGGTAGATGCGGTTTATGTAGCGTTTAAATTTAATAAAAATTATCTTAAAGAAGCTTTCACGGGGGCAAAAAAACTGGGGTTTATGGGACTTAATGTAACCATGCCATATAAAAATGAGGTTTTCAATCTTGTTGATAGAAATGATAGTATTTCTAAATCAACAAAGTCTGTAAATACCGTTAAATTTGACAGTAAAAGCGGTATTTCAATCGGTTTCAATACAGACGTAGGCGGTTTTACAAAATCAATGGATAAAAAAAATTTTAACTGGAAAGACAGTAACTGTCTGGTGATAGGTGCAGGCGGAGCGGCAAGAAGCGTTATAATCGGATTGATTTTAAAGAAGGTAAAAAAAATATGGGTATATAACAGGACCAGGGAAAAGATAGATGAGATAAAAGAAATTTTTAAAGAAGAAGGTATAACAATAGATGCGCTGGATGACATAAATAAACTGGATAGCCAGATGGATAAAATTAATTTAATAGTCAACTGCACGCCGATGGGTATGTATATGGAGTCTTTCAGGAACCTTATGCCTGTACCGGAATCATGGGACCTTAACGGAAAGATTGTTTTTGATGCGGTATATAATCCTGTTGAAACTCTCCTGGTAAAAAAAGCCAGAAAAGATGGCGCCGGGGTTGTTAGCGGAATCGATATGCTTATAAACCAGGCGGCACTATCATTTGAGTCATGGTTCGGAATTATGCCCGCAGATGATTACATAGAAGAGATAAAGAGAGATGTTTTAATTGATATGACAAAAATTAATTAAAATATTAAAATAATATTAGTATAAATAGATAAGATAAACGAGGGAAGAATGAATATTAACGATATCTTAGTTGAAGCTATTAACCTGGATGCGTCTGATATACATATAGTTTGCGTCCTTCCGCCCATATTAAGGGTACATGGAAGGCTGGTAAAACTGGATAAGTTTGGAGATGTAACACCAGAGGTGTCGGAAAAGATGCTGAAAAGGATATTAAATGAGGAACAATTAAAAAGACTCAGGAACGGACTGTCTGTTGACTTTTCATATTCATTGCCGGGATATGGAAGGTTCAGATGCAGTTATTACTACCAGCGGAATACACTGGCTGCAGCCTTCAGGTATATATCAAGAGAAATTCCCACTATAGAAGAGCTGGGTCTACCCATCCATGTGGAGGAATTTGCAAAATATCCAAGAGGCCTTGTTCTGGTTACGGGGCCGACCGGATGCGGTAAATCAACCACCCTGGCCTCAATAATTGATATAATTAACAGAAGTAGGTCGGAAAACATAATAACGGTTGAGGACCCAATAGAATATTTATTTAAACACAAGAAAAGTATTATTTCGCAGAGGGAAATATTAACCGATGCGCATACATTTGCTGATGCTTTAAAATATGTTTTGAGGGAGGACCCAGATGTAATAATGGTTGGCGAGATGAGGGACCTGGAGACGATAGCCAGCACATTAACGGCGGCAGAGACCGGTCATCTTGTATTCTCAACTTTACATACCCAGGATGCGCCGCAGACAATAGACAGGATAATAGATGTATTTCCAACCTATCAGCAGAGGCAGGTAAGGGCCCAGCTGGCAGGGACCCTGAGAGCGGTACTTGTCCAGCAGCTGATACCCAAAATAGAGGGTGACGGAAGGGTACCTGCAACAGAGTTAATGTTTGTTAACACTGCTATAAAAAACATGATAAGGGAAGTCAAGGTACATCAGATTTATACGTCCATACAGGCAAGCGGCAGAAGGGGAATGATGACCATGGACATGTCACTGGTAAATCTTTACAGGCAGGGTAAAATTTCTGAAACACTTGCACTTGAAAAGGCCCACAGTGTTGATGAAGTAAGAAGAATGATTAACGATTAAAATAAATATTGGAACTTGGTAAAACAGGGGAAAAGGTAAAATGACAGTATATAATTACACAGTTAGAAATTCAAAAGGGGAGTCAATAAAAGGCACGCTTGATGCGGAAACGCAGGATAATGTAGCATCAAAGCTGAGAGATAGGGGTTATTTTATTATAAACATATCAGAAGTAAAAGAAGAAAAAAAACTTTCCCTTAAAGGCGGCAAATCCATAAGTTTCAGCTTTTTTAACCGGATTAAAACAAGGGACCTTGTAATTTTTACAAGGCAGTTTTCCACCCTTATTTCTTCAGGCATGTCTCTTCTTAAATCTCTTGTGGTTCTTGAAAGGCAGACAGCAAATCCGAAATTTAAGGACATAATTTCGGAAATTAAGACCGATGTGCAATCGGGCCACACCCTTTCGGAGTCAATGGAAAAACATACAAAAGTATTTAATGACTTATTCGTAAGCCTCGTAAGAGCAGGTGAAGCCGGAGGAGTACTTGACAGTACAATGAATGACCTTGCAGATTTTCTCGAGCGTGAGGATGAAATAGCTGCAACCATAAAGAACAAGACTGCTTATCCTAAATTTGTCCTGGCTTTCGCAGTTGTAATTTCTGCGGTAATGATAATATTCCTGGTTCCTACTTTTAAGGGCATTTATGATGAACTTGGTGCTGAACTGCCGATGATTACACAGGTAGTAATGTGGATGGGGGATTTATTCAAGAAATTTTATTTTTATATAATTGTTTTTGCAGTCGTATTTGGCGGAAGGTACTTATTCCGGAGATTTGTCAGGTCCGATAAGGGTAAGCATGTAATGGATAAGGTAAAGATAAGCTTACCGAAGTTTGGCGGGATTTTCAGGAAAATGGCCCTCGGCAGATTCAGCAGGCATTTTGGAATTTTACTGGCTACGGGTGTTCCGATATTGAATTCACTGGAAATTGCAAAAGGAGTTTCCGGAAATATTTATATTGACGAAGCGCTTGAAAAGTTAAAGGTTGGCATAAGAGAGGGAGAAAATATTTCCGATCCCATGTCAGAAATGACGATTTTCCCCGGTATGATGGTGCAGATGATAGGAGTGGGGGAAAGAACGGGTACTTTAGACAGCATATCAAGTAAAATTGCAGATTTCTATGAGAAAGAGGTAGCAAACGGAATTGAAATGATAGTAACAATACTGGAGCCGATGATGCTTCTTTTCGTAGCGCTGTTTGTAGGTACTATTTTGATATCGATGTATCTGCCAATGTTTAATATTTACCAGGCATTGTAATATGGAAATTTTATAATCTTTAAAATGAGAATTAAATTATGAAAGATCTTGAGTTAAAAGAATATGGCAGCAGTGAAATTTCCCGGTTAAAAAATATGCCGGTAGAGGAATTGATAGGAATTTATAAAAGAACTAAAAGCCCCGGGTTATTGAAATTAATAATTGATAAGACCAGGAAACTCGCATATAAGGTTGCTTCCGGTTTCAACAGCAATGGCTATGATAGGGAAGAAATAGAGCAGACTGCGCTAACAGGTCTTATAATTTCAGTAAACAGGTTTGATACAGGGTCAGGTAATAAATTTTCTACTTTCGCGTTTCATTATATGAAGGGTGAAATAATGCACTTTATAAGGGACAGCCGGCTGGTAAGGGGACCAAGATGGCTGTGGAAGTTAAATAAAATTTTTACAAGTTTTGTTAGAGATTATGAAAATAAAAACAATCGTTACCCGACTATTGAAGAAATATCCGAGGGTATTAATATCCCCGTAGAAGGTATTCATGAATTTATGAAGGCAAGGGAAGCGGTATTTTATGATAACATGGAAATAGACAGTGACGGAGGCAGTTATAATAATAGTAAAGCGAATGGCCAAAGTGGTTATGACAGGAGCTTGATAAAATCAAAACGTTACAGAAGCTTTGACCTGGTTATGGAAGATAAAATATTTCTGTGGGACGCAATAGATAATCTATGCAGTCTGAACAGGAAAATACTTATTTTAAGTTACTTCATGGGATTCAGTCAGGCAGAGATTGGTAAAAGGGTAGGGCTTTCACAGAAGTATGTTTCCAGGAAGCTTAAACAGAGCATAAAGGACCTTAAAGAGTACTTCGCCTGAAACTGAGAAG
>JAYEJA010000098.1:0-11146 GCA_034660395.1 Actinomycetota bacterium | reverse complement strand
AAAATCACTGCTAAAGTTTCTTCTGCTTCTTTTCATCTGATGAGACCTCCTATCTCTTGTATTTGTAAGTCTCATCAGCTATTCTATCTTTAAGTTAATATCGTGTCTAACTTAAGGGTTCACCCCATAAGCAATATTATGGAGGTGGAGATATGATTGAGAGATTTGCCGGTAAATCGAGAAGAAAACCTATTTCAGGTAACCTGCTTTCTTTAATATCTTCCGTACGGATATGCAGGCAGGGGAGTCTTCGGGTAAGTCAAGCAGCGGCTTTCTGTCAATGTTATATTTTTCTACATTATCATCTTTTTCTATTTTGCCTAAATAAACTCCGCCTGTGCCGCTGAACTTTTTTTCCAAGCTTTCATCGAATCTATAATTCCCTATAAGATAAAGATGATTATATTTAATTCCTATTGCCCTTGTTATTGCCTCAACTCTCCCTATATGCTTTATGGACTTTGACGAGGGATCAAGCAAGATAAATAAATCATCTATACTTGAGAAAACCTTCCGGTTTAAATGTTCCAGGCCTGCCGGTGAATCAATAATAACGGTTGAATACTTCTCTGCCAGTCTTGGTATGTTCATTTTAAGTATATCATCGGGAGCGCAGTAGCAGCCTCTGGTAAGCTTGGTTCCCAGGGTTATTAAGTCAAAATTTTTATCTTCATAAAGGCATTCGGCCTGAAGTACGTATTCCATTTTTTCGGGAAGAGGGGTTGCTGCGAGACTTGCATTGGATTTTCTCTCCTCAAGAATATTATTAAGTGCAGCTGATACAGTCGATACCTTTTCTTTCTCCAGGTCTGCCCCGACCATATCAGGGAGACTCTGATCGGGATCAAGGTCAATAAGAAGCATGGGAGAGTTAAGATACCTGGAGATAAGTGACACGAATGTTGATTTTCCAGCTCCGCCTCTTCCCGTAGAAACAATTTTAGTTGCCATTTAAATCTCCTTTTAATTCAGCTATTATACCCGGGTAGATTACTATATTCAAATAAGGTGGGAGTATTTGAAGAAAGGTTTATGGTTTCCTATTGATATATCATTTTTTTTTAAAAAAAGAAAAATTTTTTGAAAAATTTTAAGATTCTTATTGACACCAGATTCTTTTTTGGTATATTTATAATTGTCCTTATAGAACAGAAGGCAACTTTCAGTAGTAACTGAAATTTACAAACGAAAGAATGTAAAAAGTAAATTAAAACTGGAAAGTCCCTGAGAAAAGTTCCAGGGAAGGATCCCGAGATGTTGAGTCACCTAAAGCGTGAGCCAGGGTAAAAGATAACTCGGGATTTTTTTATATCTCAGCTGATTTTACGTGCAAAATATGCAGCTCCAATAGCTCCTGTAATCTGCGGCTCATCAGGTATATTTATTCTGGTTCCCAGTTTTTCTTCAAGTGCTTTTACAACACCTAGATTTTTTGCTACTCCTCCGGTCATACATACCTGTTCCTCGAGACCGACTCTTTCAACCATTGAGGTTATTCTGTCTGCAATGGAATATACCAGGCCCTTTATTATTTTGTTTTTATCCTCGCCGTGTCCTATAAGAGATACTATTTCCGATTCTGCAAAAACGGTGCAGGTAGAGGTTATATCAACCTTGTCATTAGTATTGATAAAGATGGTGGCGAAATCCTCCAGCGATATTTCCAGTGCGTTGGCCATAACTTCCAGAAACCTTCCAGTTCCTGCAGCGCATTTATCATTCATGAGGAAATCTACGGGGTTTCCGTTAGAAAGTTTTATAATCTTGCTGTCCTGCCCTCCGATGTCTATTACTGTTTTTAAATCAGGGAATAAGGAAGAAGCTCCGCGCCCGTGGCAGCTTATCTCTGTTATATTTTTATCTGCAAAGGGTATATTTATTCTTCCGTATCCGGTAGCAACGACGGATGTTATATCGTCTCTTTCAAGTTCTGCCTGACTTAAGGATTTTTCAAATCCTGTCTGTGCAGCGTTTTTGTTGTTAGAACCGGTAGGAGTTATTACATAGGATTCAATCTTATCGTTTTCCGAGTTCAGTATTACAACTTCAGTGGAAACTGAACCTACATCAATGCCGCAGGTATACATTATAGTCCTTTCTATCGATTTTTAACTAAGATTTTAAAATCTCTATAAAGCCCTGAAGCCGGGTTTTTGCCTGACCCTGTGAGGAGTTATTTCTATTTACACAGTCACCGTCAAGCACAAGGGTGGGGACATTTATTTCTTTTAAACTGTCTTTTATAATTCTTGCCCCGCCGTTACTCTGTCTGCAGCCCCAGTGTGAAAAAAGGATGGCTCCGTCAGCTTTGTAATCCCCGGCTGCTTTGATAATCATGTTAATCCTGTTTTCTATACTTCCTGAAAGATAATGTGAAAGCATTTTTTTAGCCATGCTTTCAAAAGGCTTTTCCGGATCAAGTTCGGGCCAGTAGACATGATTTATCTCTTCAAACACTACCCTGTAATTTTCCCTGTTTAGAATATAAAAAATTTCACTTTTATAATAAGGTTTAAGATGAAGCCAGATAATTCTTTTTACCGGCCTGTTATCATATGTATCCGTACCTTCTTTTTTATCAAGATAATTCTTAAATTCCACATACATCTGCCTGTAGAGGGTTACAGCTTCCTTTGTTCCTGCAAGAGCGTGAAAAGGCAGCACGAAATTAAGGCCGTTGTAATAAGGGGGATAATTTATAAGTTCCTTCCTTAAATTATTAGCCTTGATTGCCCATTTTCTAAATTCGTTGGAAAGATTGATAACTTCTTTAAAACGGTTAAGATTAAGTTTTTCGCCCCTTTTTAAACATATATCGTTACATATATTTTTAATCTGAGCTGTAAGATATGAGAGAGATTTTTCTGAATTATGATAAGGTACATCAATCTGGTAAAAGTTTTTTTCAATATTATATTTCATGGAGTCTATGTAGAATGACTTCTGGGCGGCATCACAGGCCAGATTGGTGGTTATGATAAATTCCGGCTCCGGGAATAAATCCAGCTCCACCGCACCGGAGGCGCTTCTATGGAAAGTGCATAAATCCTGTGAATACCATTTTGAAGAAGCTTCTTTAAGGGTCTGGGATGTTAGCCCCAGCCCTGCTGTAAATCCGGCCATAACCTCGGGGAGAAAAGGGGTTATCCCAAGCGCGTGAAACATTTCATAGGGCAGAAAAATTGACCCGTAGGATACCGGTTTTTTATTATCCGAGTATGCTTTCTTCAGGCTTTCTATGGTAAAGATATTGAGATATTTATCCGCTTTTGACGGAAACGTATTTCCATATGTGTAAAGAAGTGGTTTGACTGAAAGAATACCCAGTAATTTCTTGATATACCGCTGGCTTATATTATTTCTTATATTGTTTTTTATCTTATCTTTTACACCCATTTTTAAAATTTACTATTGCACTTTTTTATATTTAAAAATTTTTTTTAAAGCATTTCAAGAAATGCCTGCATTCTTGTTTTTATCTGCCCTTCCGAGAAATTATTGTATTCTATTTCCAGGTATAGCACAGGGATACCCATATCGCTTAATTCTTTCTTGAGAGTGGAGAAGGGATAAAGCATTGTATCACAGAACTTTAGCCCCATGAACATGACTCCTTTAATATCGTTGTTTATTATATTGTTTTTAATCTCGGAAAATTTAAATCCAAGGTCAGCCATTCTCATACACTGCGGCTTATTTAAATAACCTGATGCTATTGATTCTATTAAATTTTTACTTTTATCCAGTTTTATGGGATTTTCAAAGTATCTTCCCGAAGTGCAGAGGTCATCAAAAGCAAGCCTCACATCCATTTCTGTCAGTATCTCCCACAATTTAGTTTCAGCAATAAAGCTTCCTATAATCATTATAGGAGGGTATTTCTTTAAATCTGTTTTCAGGTGAGAACTATTTTCATCGGTAACTTTCTTTAAAAAATCCAGATATTTCCGGATATCATCTAAAAAGGACTCAGGGTCTGATACAAGGGCAAGCTCCATGATTTTATAGTAGGTTGAAATATTCAGGATATGGGGAAACTTTCTTATGAAGCCCTGCAGCTCTTTTAGAAGTTGCCTTTTATTGTTGACAACTGCTGCCGCATTTTCTATTTCGCTTCCAGTTATTTTTTTTCCTCTAAGCTTCTCTATAAATATTTTCGTATCTTTAATGTTGCCGGCAAAAAAATCCAGGGATTCTTTATTTTTTAAATGGGGAATGTCAAGGAGATGGGAAGGGACATCATTTAAATACCTGCGGGCAATATCAAAAAATCTTCTCATTCCGTCACAGGAGTTTGTAAATATTAATCCTTCAAAATCCCTGGAATCACCAAGGAAACCTTCCCAGCTGGCTTTGACATACGGGCAAAAATTTATTGGAAAGTAACTTTCTGACCTTGATATTTTATTTCTTCCGAATATCCTTACAGGGGTGAATCCGCCTGCGATTATGAGCTCTTCAGGAGTATATGTGCAAAACCAGCCCACGGATGGCCTGCTGGAGGACATGTACCCGCTTTTTTTAAAAAAATCGGCGGTATTGTTTATTTTTTTCTTTATTGTTCTGGTAATTTCCTGTTCTTCAGGCATTATTTTTTATGAATTAATATAGAATTTTGCTGTTATTATTCCTTTATAATGTCTTCGTTTCTTGTGAATTCTTCGTAAATACCCATGTGGCCCCAAAAATCTTCTATGTACAAGCCGTCTATCTCGCCGTTATCCTTACCTTCTATAATTATTTTTACTTTCTCTATTTCTTCAAACTTCGTCAGTGTATTGACAATAGAGAAGATAGCCAGAGTTTCCGTAGTGGAGCTGTGGGGTATTTCCTCAAAGTTGGTTATAATTTCCTTACTGAAATCCGCAGTAGCGGTTCCGCTGGATACATCTACGGAATTAACTTCTACATCGGAAGGAAGCGTAGGGTAGAGTTCGCTGTTTTTAGGTCCTTTTATCAATTCTTCAAGAACACTTTTATAGAACTCATCGGACAGGGGAATTTCCCTGGTTTCTTTTTCAAGATAAAACTCTGTTTCTGAAGAGGATGTAAAGTACAGGTTAACACTACGGGTACATGAGGTTAATACAATTGTAAGAAATAAAATTGATATTAATAATGTACAGGCGAATAAAAAGTCTTTTGGTCTCTTCTTTTTCATTTTTATATATCACCTCTTGTTTTATTTAAATAGACGATTTTTTATCATTATTACATATTTAATAATTCTATAGATGGTGGAATAAAAAAACAATATGTAAATTTACAAGAGTAAAAAACCTTTAAAAAGTTACAAAATTTATATTTCTGGTGTTATTATTATATTGTAATTTTATTATAGAAATACCTGGCGGTTGTTTTACTGATATAAAAAATATTTTTTTAATTTATAAGTTGTGACAGTGAGTAAAATTTTAGAATTATTTGGGATAGTGAGATTATGAATAAAAAGGCCTTGCTTATAATAGATATGTTAAATGATTTTGTCAGTGATGGAGCACCGCTAAAAGTTCCGGATATTAAAAAAATAATAAACCCGATTAAAAGGGAAATTGAGAAGGCAAGAAGCGAAGGTTCCCAGGTAATATATTTATGTGACAACCACCAGAAAGATGATAAAGAATTTAAACTGTTTCCTCCTCATGCAGTAAAAGGTACGGAAGGTGCAAGAATAATTGATGATTTAAAACCAGAGGGCAATGATATAATTGTAAGGAAAAATACATTTTCAGGTTTTTTCAACACGAACCTGGATGAGATACTGAAGAAGCTGTCAGTGGAAAGACTTATAGTAACTGGTGATGTTATAAATATATGTGTACTTTATACTGTAGCTGGTGCTGTAATGAGAGGATATAAGGTTGATGTGGTAAAAGATGCAGTAATTGCATTGAATAAAAAGGATTATAAGTTTGCTCTGGAACAGATGAAAAATGTGCTGAAGGTAAATATCGTTTAAAGGGAATTATTTATGTTTCATATTGCGGATGAGGATGATATAAAAAAAGGCAGACTGACTGATATATATTTCGAGCGAACGAAAAAGATATTGAAGGCTTCAGGAAGTAATCCCTCAGTGAAAGCCGAGATATTCTTAAAAAGTTTACCTGAAGGCTATGATTGGGGAATTATTTCGGGTATAGAGGAAATAATAAAGCTTCTTTCCGGCGTTAACAATCTTTCAATAAGATGTATGCCTGAAGGGACAGCATTTAAGGAATTCCAGCCGGTTATGGTAATCGAGGGGAGATATCTTGATTTTGGCATATATGAAACTGCTATCCTGGGCTTTTTGTGCCAGGCAAGCGGAATAGCGACAAAAGCGGCAAGGTGCAGGATTGCTGCTGGAGATAAGAAAGTTTATAGCTTCGGCGCCAGGAGAGTGCACCCGGCAATAACGCCAATGGTGGAAAGAAGCGCTTTTATTGGCGGGGCTGACGGAGTTTCTACGACTCTAGGGGCAGAGTTAATTAATCAGAAGCCGGTTGGAACCATACCCCATGCACTCATTCTCATAATGGGTGATACCATTGAAGCAACAAGGGCTTTTAACGAAGTAATTGAGCCAAAAATTAAAAGAATTTCTTTAATTGATACTTTTAACGATGAAAAGTTTGAGGCTTTGAGGGTTGCTGAAAGTCTTGGAAATAAACTTTTCGGAATCAGACTTGATACCCCTTCATCAAGAAGGGGCAGCTTTAAGAAGATTCTGGAAGAGGTCAGATGGGAACTGGATATAAGAGGTTTTAATAAAATAAAATTAATTGTAAGCGGTGGAATTGATGAAGAGAATATTCTTGAGTTAAAGGATATAGCGGATTCTTTTGGGGTAGGGACTGCTATCAGCGGGGCCAGGGTGCTTGATTTTTCAATGGATATCGTGGAGATTGAGGGGAAAAAGATATCAAAGAGGGGGAAGATGTCAGGAGCTAAAAAGGTTATAAGATGCGCAAAATGTTTTAACGATAAGGTGATACTTGAAAATGATAAGACCTCCGGCTACAGTTGTGAGAAATGCGGAGGAGATTACAGAGATATTTTTATAGAAGCAGTAAAGGAAGGAAGGGTTTTGTATAATTATCCCACTGCTTCAGAAATAAGAGAAAGAGTGGTCGGGCAGTTTAAATACCTGGAAATTTAATTAAAGGGTCGGGAAGGTAAATAATGGGTGTAAAAATTTTTTTAATAAGACACGGGCAGACATCATGGAACGAGGAAGGAAGATATCAGGGAGGCGAAGATATAGGATTAAGCCCTGCAGGCATCAGGCAGGGAAGGCTTGCAGCAAGGTACCTGGGGGAGGTAAACCTTTCCAATATTTACAGCAGTCATCTAAAACGTGCTATGGACACAGCATCTGCCATAAAAAAAGACAGGAAATTAGAGGTTAGAATAAAGGAAGATTTAAGAGAGATAAATTTTGGAAAATGGGAAGGTCTAAAGTTTGATGAGATAGATAAAAAATATCATGATGATTACAGGAAGTGGCTCGGTGACCTATACAATAACTCGCCTACTGGTGGAGAGAGCTTTAAGGATGTCCAGAAGAGAGCTATAGCCGAGATTAATAATATAATAGGAGAAAATGAAGATAAAAGTAATGTGGCTGTAGCAACTCACGGGGGAATAATAATATCCCTGATTGCTTACTGGCTTCAGGTTCCTGTTTCCAGGTGGGGTTCTATAATACAGCGTCAGGGAGCCATAAATATCGTGGTTATTGATAAAGATTTTCCTTATATCTCAACAATAAATTATACGGGTCATCTGGCGCCGGTATATGATGAAAGGGAAGATAAGGTAATAGAAACCTACAGCGGGCTGAGGAGCAAAGGTTAAATAAGAATCATTTATTGTAAGTTCTAAAGTAGTTTATAAACTAATTTTAAATTAGAGGAGGGTGTTTTTTAAATGGAAGAAAATGGCGAAGCTCTGGATGTTACAACAGAAAGTATTTTAAAAAATTTTATGGATAACTGGCTTAATATCGTAATAGTAATAACAATACTGCTGGTCGTAATAATCATTGTGAAGATTATTTCCATACGTATGAGGAGACTGGTTGAAAAGAAAATTAGCGATGAAAAAATATTAATTAAGAAGCGCACCTTTACTCTTACCAGCGTTATATCAAATTTAATAATAGTAGGGTCGGCAGTTGCTGCACTGTTAATAATTGCTGACGAGGTTGGTATACCGGTAACTCCTTTACTTGCAGGTGCGGGAGTAGCAGGCGTAGTAATTGGATTTGGTGCGCAGAGTCTTATAAAAGACCTGATAAACGGAACTTTTATACTGGTAGAGCAGTGGTACCAGGTGGACGATATTGTTACCGTTGGTGATACTTCCGGGGTTGTTGAGAGATTTAGTTTAAGGACCACAGTTTTAAGGGACCTTGAAGGTATACTTCATTTTATACCCAATGGAGAAATAAGTATGCTCAGTAACCGTACGCATACCTGGTCAAGAGCTCTTATAGAAGTAGGTGTCCATTACAAGGAGAATATAGACAGGGTTGTCCAGGTTCTGGAAGAGGTATTTGACGAACTTGTAAGTGATAAAAAGTATAAGGATTCTATTCTGGAAAGGCCTATAATATTAGGTGACGGTGGAGTAAATGAACTTGGTGATTCCGCAGTTAAATTTACTATTATTTGCAAGGTAAAACCCGCGCAGCAGTGGACTATCGGAAGACAGCTGAGAAAAAGGATAAAGGATAAATTTGATGAGGTGGGGATTGAGATACCCTATCCCTGCACAAATGTATATATGAGAGACAATAAGTAAAGATTGTTAAAGAAATATAAACACGCCGTACTTTTTTAAGTGATTTAATTTGAAATAAAAATTTAGCTGAAATTGAGTATATTTTTTTATTGATTAATGGTTGCAAATGTTATAATATCCCTAATGGTAATAAGGTAAAAAATTAAATATTTTTTATTTGATTGTCTTTCTGTTCTACCTTTATGATAGGACCTAATTATAAAAATTAGTCCATAGGAGGATTAAAAATTGAGAAGTTATGAACTAGCAATCGTTTTTGACCCATCTCTTGAAGAAGAGGAAATCGAGAAAGAATTATCCAAGATTACTTCATTAATTGAAAAAGAGAAATGCAAGGTTTCCAAGGTTGACAGGTGGGGGACCCGAAAGTTAGCTTATCCTATTAAAGGCCAGGAGAACGGTTATTACGTAATAGTTTATTTTGAAGGAGACAGTAAAATTGTTTCGGAAATTAATAGGATAAATAAAATCAATGATAAAATACTTCGCCATATGGTTGTGAAAAGTGACCAATCTTAAGTGATTATAAAAATCAAAAGAAGGTGAATAGTGATGGCTTTTGGTGTTAATAATATAACAATCCTGGGGAATTTAACCAGGGATCCCGAATTAAGATTTACTCCCAATGGCACGGCGGTTGTCAGCTTCGGGCTTGCAGCAAACAGAAATGTTCAGAATAGAAATTCCGGCGAGTGGGAGACCCGTGTCGATTTTTTTAATGTGACTGCATGGTATAAACTGGCGGAAAATTGTGCCGAGAGTCTGAACAAGGGTGACAGAGTGCTGGTCACGGGCCGGCTTTCGCAGGACAGCTGGGAAAGTAAAGAAGGACAGAAGAGATCTACCGTAAAAATTATTGCCAGAGTCGTAGCCCCGAGTCTGGAGTTCGCTTCCTGCAAAATAGAGAAAAATCCCCGTTCGGAAGAAGGAGCACCTAAAAGAGCGCCAAAAGCATCTTCAGGAAGTAAGGATTCCGGAAGCGGCAACAGCAGTATCGAAGAAGTTGATTTCAGCGATGAGGATATACCATTTTAGGATTGTATAAATTATAAGATATAGAAAGAAGGAGAAGTTTTAATTGGCTAGAAAAAATAAAAGCAGTAAAAGCAGTAAAAGCAGTAAAAGTAATAGAAGTAATAGAAGTTCAAGAAATGCGGCTGGTAATTCACTTAATTTAAGGAAGAGAAAGAGATTTTGTTATTTCTGCAAGGAGAACATTGATCATATTGATTATAAGAATGTAAGCATGCTTGGAAAATTTATTTCTGATAAAGGCAAAATAAGACCGAGAAGGTCTACCGGTAACTGTGTTCAGCATCAGAAAAAAATTGCCATGGCTATAAAAAGAGCCAGGGTCATAGCGCTTATACCTTATTATAAAAGATAACATGTCCTTTGATAATTCAGCAAATACTAAAATTAAAAGATTAAACCTGGCATTACTTGTCTTGTTAACTCTTTTATCCCTGGCAATTGCGGTTTTTGTTCCATTCTTTGGGATAGCGGGGGTTATATTTCTGCCGGTTTCGGCTACTCTTCTTGTATTATCCGGAAGGATAAGGGATGGTGTAATATGCGCTGTTATATCCTCTGTTATCCTGATTTTTCTGGATTATTTATTAGTTCCTGCAGCAGCCCTTTTAATAATCGGAATTTCTTTTATTTATAGAAGTTCTATGATAAAAGAAAAAGGCAGGTTATTTACCATAAGCTGTATATTCCTGGCATTTTTTGGAGTTTTATTGTTATACGTAATAACATACTCTGCTATTTACGGGGTTAATTACATTAATGAATTTATTAACTATTATAATTCCTATATTGACCAGGTTTTAAGCAGGGAGTTTCTAACAGGATACGCCGGATTATTTTCACTCGAACAATCACAGTTCGAGGTCATTGTGGAACAGGCAAGGGATATTTTAGAGTTTATGCTTTATATCATACCGGGGATTTTGATAAGCCTGGTTGCTTTTATAAGCTTTATGAATCATGTAGCGACAAATGCAGTGCTTAAAAGATATAATACCGGTATAAAGGGGCTTCCATCTTTAAGGTACTGGGACACCCCATGGTATCTGTGCTGGGGTATGATTTTAGGACTGGTGCTGATAGTTATACCTCCCGGCAGCCAGAGTATTAATAAGGTACTGGATATTGCCGGTTTAAACCTGGTAGCGGTTTTTGCCCCATTATACCTGATTCTTGGAATAGCGGTTATATGGGGGTTAATGGAAAAGTTTAAACTGCCGTTGTTGTGGAGGGTAGTTATATTTGTAATGCTTGGTCTATTTTTTAATTTTGCGCTGATAATTGTAGTTTTTTTAGGATTAATGGATATATGGGTAAATTTCAGGAG
>JAYEJA010000097.1:0-2202 GCA_034660395.1 Actinomycetota bacterium | reverse complement strand
AGGCTTTGCCATCAAAACCACTATTTTATTTGCCAGTGGTTTTGCAATTATCCCTTTTTTATATAATTTGAGTATATGGACTGCTGGTCCTGGTCAAACACTCGGACTAACATTAGTTGCCATATTTATATTATTTGTATTACTATCATTTATATGGCCTATTTCATCAGTTTATACAATGGCAAAAAAAAGAAAGGTTGTTCTTCTTCAAAAATATTTGAATATTTTAACATATGAATTTATTGAAAGGGTTATTAAAAAAAGTTCAAAAATGAAACCTAAACCTATTGAGATACAATTGACTACATGGTATATTCAGCGGTTACAAACGATTAAGGTTATGCCAATAGAGGGTGGTATAATACTCCAACTTCTTACAACCATTGGGGTTCCTATAATTGTAACTATTATTCAATATCAATTAACGTAATAATTATGAAAAAATACGACGTAACTATCATTGGCGCAGGACCATCAGGTTGTATAACGGCTATATTATGTGCTAGAGCAGGGCTTGATACTATGATTATTGAGAAAGAGTCCCTCCCTCGATATAAAAATTGTGGTGGAGGGCTAACCAGGAAGAGCATAAAAATACTGCGCAAATTAAATTTAAATTGCCTAGATGAAAAATTGATAGAAAAAGTATGTCGCTCTGTTCAAATACATCTACCAGCGCTCCAAGAAGAGTTTTTGGTTAAATCGAATCAAATTTACACAGAAACTGTTGACAGAGCAGCCTTTGACTACTCGCTGGCTTGTAATGCGAAGAAGGAGGGTGCTAAGCTAGGGGAAAGAGAACAGTATATCGAGTTTAAACACAACTGCTTAGGCGATATTGAAGTTTTAACCAACAAAGGTAATATTTTAACTGATATCCTTGTCGGTGCTGATGGGGCTTCTAGTAATGTTCGCAAGCAGCTACAATTAGAATATCCACAACTTTTCCCAAGAAGAAATTATTTAGTAGGAGTTAGTGCAGACGTACCTGTGGAAGATTTAAACGGTTTATGTAGCCAATACCCTCATTTATTTTTTGGCTTTGCTAAAGGTATTGACTACGGGTGGGCATTCCCGAAGATTAGAACATTCAATATAGGGTTTGGGTATAAGCCCAATAGAGAAAACCATATAAATATTAATAATGTAATGGCATCTTTCATCAAGGATATTTTGGGTAAACCATATAACAATTTAAAAGTTCGAGCTGGGCTGCTACCAATTTTTTGGTGCGGAGGTCCACCTGCTGTTCAATGGGGAAATATTATTTTGATTGGAGATGCAGCGGGCTTTGTTGATGAATGGACAGGAGAAGGTTTATACTATGATATTAAAAGTGCTGTGCATGCCTATGAATCCATAAAGCTTTATTTTGATACTAGTAAAGCAGATAGCGCTCTTTTAAATTATACCAATCTTTGCTCCAAGGATTTTTATGATGATCTTTCATTTTCCCATAATTTTGCTCGTTTGTTTCGTTCTCATCCACATAGATATAGGTATCTCGAGGACCCTTATATAAGAAATTTATTCATTCCATTCGCAAGGGGAGATTGTAGCTATAGACGTGCTGCAGTGAAAGTATACCCTCGTGCATTAAAGCGTAAAATGACCGAGTTTTGTGGTGATTTTTTTAGAAGGTTATTAAATAAAACCCTTAAATGATTTCATACCTTCTTCTACATCGATGTTGGCCAGGGTAATATAAATGGTGGTTGTGCTTATATCCTCATGTCCTAGTATCTTCCTAAGTGATTCTATATCCTTTTTTTCTCTGTAAAACTGAGTAGCAAATGTGTGCCTTAAAGTATGGGGTGAAACATTTTTAGTAATTCCGGACTTTTTAGAATATCTTTTAACCGTAGCCTGTATATATCTTGGAAGTAATTTCTTACCTTTAAGAGTTGAAAAAAAATAAATGCTCTTCGGCCGGATATCTCTCCATTTAGACAGAAGGATAGATAGATAATCATTTATATAAAGGTCACGGTCCTTACTACCTTTTCCGCAAACTACTCTAAATTTATTTCTTCCGAGGTTAATATCCCCGGGCCTAAGATTTACTACCTCTGAAACTCTTAAACCTGCAAAAAGCATTATTCCCATAATAGCTTTATTTCTCAAAGAAGAAGGATATCTAATATTTGGTTGCTTTAATAAATTTTGAGCTTCTTCAGGCTCTAAAATTACAGGTAATTTTCT
>JAYEJA010000096.1:0-11331 GCA_034660395.1 Actinomycetota bacterium | reverse complement strand
TATGTGATACTGTGTATTGTATATTGCATGGGTACTTTTTCTAAATCTCATTTGTACCCATTATACTATGTCTGGACAGCCTATCCATCACCAGACTGAAGTCTGGTGGTTTAACGGCAGACTAAAAGATTTGTAAATTATAATTTGTTCAAAAAAAATTAAAAAATAGACAAATCACTTACCTGTTTTTTTAATATTTATATTTACTTCCTCAAGCTGCTTCTCCGTAACAGCTGAAGGAGAGCCCGTTAGCATACACACTGCAGATTGTGTCTTCGGGAACGCTATTACTTCCCTTATGCTGTCAAGTTTGCCAAGAAGCATCACCATTCTATCCATTCCAAGGGCGATACCTCCATGAGGGGGCACTCCATAATCCATTGCTTCTATAAAAAACCCAAAATTTTCTCTTATTCTTTTTTCATCCATGTCAAGTATCTTAAATATCTTTTTCTGCATTTTGCTATCATTTATCCTCAGAGACCCTCCGCCTATTTCTTCTCCATTTAAAACTATGTCATAGGCATCCGATTTTACCTTTAGCGGCTGGCTTTCAAGAAGATCTGCCGTCTCTTTATCCGGTTTTGTAAAAGGATGATGAACGGGATTTATTCTTTTTTCATTATCATCCCATTCAAATAAGGGGAAATCATATACCCAGGTAAATTTTAATTCGTCTTTATTTACAAGCTTTAATTTATCGGCAAGATTATTCCTTATTATGCCCAGGGTACGGCATGATATGGTGAATTTATCAGCCACAATCAGTATCAAATTATTCTCTTTCAAGTTCAAATATTCGATTAAATCTTTTTTTTCTTTCCCTGATAAAAACTTCGCTATAGGAGACTGAAAACTAATATCTTTATCAATTTTAATCCATGCCAGCCCGCCTGCCCCGCTTTTTTTCGCTAATTCTACAATATCGTCAAGCTCCTTCCTTGTAAGGGAAGAAAAGTCATCCACTACTATACTTTTTATACATCCGTTACTTTTTTCTAAGGCATTTTTAAAAATTTTTAATTTACTACCCTTAAAAATGTGCGAAATGTCCTTTATTGTAAGGCCAAATCTTAGATCCGGCTTATCCGTCCCGTAAATCTCCATACTGTCTTTCCATGTTATTCTCTTAAAAGACTTCTCTATTTTTTTATTAAATACATCCCTGAATATAAAACTAAACAAGTTTTCTATTACCCTTATTACGTCATCCGCCTCCACAAAGGTCATCTCCAGGTCTACCTGTGTAAACTCGGGCTGCCTGTCCGCCCTTAAATCCTCATCCCTGAAGCACCTTGCTATCTGGTAACATCTGTCAAATCCGGAAAACATAAGCAGCTGTTTGAACAGCTGCGGAGACTGCGGCAGTGCATAAAATTTACCCGGGTTGAGCCTTGAAGGAACAAGAAAATCCCTGGCACCCTCCGGCGTACTTTTTGCCATTATAGGAGTTTCTATCTCCAGAAAACCTTTTGAGTTAAAATATTTACGTGCAGCTTCAGTTATTCTGTGTCTGAGTCTTAAATTTTTCTGCATCTCTTCCGTTCTTAAATCAATATATCTGTATTTCAAACGTTTATCCTCATCGACCTTTTTACTTTCTTCAAGCATAAATGGAGGAGTTTTTGAACTGCTCATTACATTAATTTCATCCACTACAACTTCAATTTCCCCTGTAGGTATGGAAGGGTTAATCGTCTCTTTTGACCTTTTTCTGACCTTGCCGCTGATTTTAATAACATATTCACTTCGTAACTTCCGGGCTATTTTATATGCTTCGCTATTTATTTTGGTATCAAAAATTAACTGGACCACCCCGGAAAAATCCCTCAGGTCTATAAATATTAATTTTCCGTGGTCCCTGTTTCTATTTACCCATCCGCTTAAAACTACTTCTTTCCCGGTAAAATCCTTATTCACCTCTCCGCATAAATTAGTTCTCATTCCGGTTCTAAAAATAGAGTCAGTCATATTTAAGCTCCTATAATCCGTTTTATTTTTTCCTTTTCCTTATCCCAGCTTATCTTATACTGCTTAAATTTCTTAATATTTTTTATAGTGATGCTGCCGGTCCTAACTTCATCTTCTCCGATTATTATAACAAAGTCGTAGCCGTTATTATCAGCCCACTTTATTTCTTTTTTCAGGCTTCTATCATTGAAATTTATGTCACAGGTTACCCCAATATCCCTTAAGCACTTTAAAATATTTAAAGAATATTCCCTACAGCTTTTTTCCATTGAAATCAAATAAACACGGCTATTTTTCTTTTGTTTTCCAATCTCAATATTTAACTGCTTCATAAGCATGATTATCCTATCAACCCCTATCGCAAAACCGGTTGCAGGCACATCCGGTCCTCCCAGCTGTTTTATCAGGTTATTATACCTTCCGCCCCCGCCAAGAGCATTCTGTTCGCTCTTAATATCTTCCGAGACTACCTCAAATATTGCTCCTGTATAATAATCAAAACCCCTCACAAGTTTATTATCAATCCTGTAATTAATACCGAGGGTTTTCATGCAGTTAAGTACTTCCTCAAAATTCTTCCTGCAGTCCGGGCAGAGGTATGAAATAACGGAAGGCGCTCCTTCAATAATTTTCTTACAGCCCGTTTTCTTACAATCAAAAATTCTTAAGGAATTTTTTTCAAATCTGTTCCTGCAGTCCGCGCAGAGCTTTCCCAGCCTGGGTTTTATATACTTTTTAAACTCTTCAAGAAAATCTTTCCTGCACTTATCACAACCTATACTGTTTATCTTAAGAACAAGTTTCTCAAATCCAAGTTTCTCAAAAAGCATGTTTAACATCCATATGACTTCTGAATCCATAAGAGGACTGTCCGTACCTATTGACTCTATGCCAATCTGCCAGAATTCCCTCATTCTTCCCTTCTGCGGCCTCTCATACCTGAACATATTCCCGATATAAAAAAACTTTAAAGGAATACCTTCAAAAAGATTTTTATTCTCCACTACCGCCCTTGCAATCGATGCTGTACCCTCCGGTCTAAGGGTCAGGGACCTTCCCTTTTTATCCCTGAAGGTATACATTTCTTTCTGGACTATATCTGTTCCCTCTCCTATGCTCCTGCTGAAAACTCCCGTGTGTTCAAAAGCAGGTGTTATTATTTCTTTATAATTAAAAACCTCAAATATCTCCCTGGCGGTATTTATAATATAATTCCTGTATTCTATATCTTCGCCGTATATATCTGTGGTTCCCCTTGGAGAATTTAATTTCAAAACAAATCACCTTTTTCCCTTATAACTTTTCCCTCTTCTTTTAAAAACCCGTCCTTCAGGTAAAAATTCGTCTTCAGTTCCTCCCCGAGCGTCGTATTTTCACCATGTCCCGGATAAAGTACCAGCTTCCTATCCATTTTTTTCAATCCCGACAATGATTTTTTCATATGTATAAGATTTCCTCCCGGTAAATCAGTCCTTCCAATTGAACCTTTAAATATTAAGTCCCCCGTAAAAAGTGCTCCGCCCGCCTTAAGCAATTATACTTCCCGGAGTATGTCCCGGAACATTGATAATTCTGATTCCAAGCTCTTCGAAATAACTATAATCCTGACTTTTTATTAATTTATAAGTTTCTAATGATAATTCATTTCCTTCAAAAAATGAAGATAAATTCATATAAGGGTCTCTTATAATCTTTTCTTCAAGCTTATGGATATAGAAAGGAATTTTATAATAATCAATTATTTCATCTACAGCTCCAATATGGTCATAATGCCCGTGCGTATTTAGTATAAAATCCGGGTTTATATTAGACCGGTTAAGATTTTCTTTAATAATATCAAAATCCGCTCCCGGGTCTATTATCACATTTGCATCATCCAGTGATAAAATATAACAATTAACTTTTAAAAATCCTAATTCTAATTTTTTTATTTTCAATGGAAATATTTACTTTCCAGGCAATACCCTGAAAGCATCATAAACTGAATCAACCTGCTTTATATTATTTATAACATCCTTCAGGATATATTTATCATTAATCTCTATGACAAATCTAAATTTAATATATCCGCTCTTATTAACCTTTAAAGAGTTCGCCCTGGCTATATTTAAATCATACTCGCTTATCACCTTGGTTATATCACGTAAAAGCTTGGTCCTATCCAGCGCTTCTATCTGTATTTCCGCATTAAATTTACGCGGAGCTTTTTCATCCCACTCCACATCAATAAATCTCTGCTTTTCTTTATTCATAAGATTTTTTATGTTACTGCAATCCGCCCTGTGAACAGAAACTCCCTTTCCCCTCGTTATATATCCCACAATCTTATCTCCCGGAACAGGATTGCAGCACTTCGCTATGGTTACCAGGACTTCTCCCATACCCTTGACCTTTATTCCCGGGCCTTCCTCCTTACCGGGCTCTTTCCTGTGAATATCTTCAATGGTTAATTCTTTTTTTGGCTCCTGCTGGTTTAACTTCTTAACTATCCTGGTAAAAACCTGGTGGGCCGATACTTTGTGTGAACCAATCCCCCTGAAAAGGTTTTCAACTTTATCAAAATTCATCTCTCCCGCTACTTCATTAAAAATCTCCATGGGTACGCTCTTAAAGGAAAGACTGTTCTTCCTTAAAACTTTTAACATTATATCCCTGCCGGCATTATATGTTTCCTGCCTGTGTTCCTTACTGAACCATTGTTTTATCTTATTTCGCGCCCTTGAAGTCTTTACGATATTAAGCCAGTCCCTGCTTGGTCCCTTTTTATTCTTTGCTACTATTATTTCTACTATATCCCCGTTCTCCAGAACACTTTCTATCGGAACCATGTTGCCGTTTATTTTTGCCCCAATAATATTATGCCCCACATCCGTATGTATCTGATAGGCAAAATCTATCGTAGTCGCACCACGGGGTAAATTTATTACCTTCCCCTTGGGAGTGAATACAAATACCTCCTCCTCGAATAAATCAAGCTTTAAAGACTCCATATAATCCTGGGGGTCTTTTAATTCCTTCTGCCAGTCAAGTATCTGCCTTATCCATGCTATTCTTTTATCAAACTCGCTTACCTTTTTTAAACCGCCTTCCTTATATTTGTAATGCGCTGCAATACCATACTCCGCAAACTTATGCATTTCAAATGTCCTTATCTGTATTTCAAGCGGTTTGCCCTTCAGACTAATTACCGTTGTATGCAGTGATTGGTACATATTGAATTTGGGATTTGCGATAAAGTCCTTGAATCTCCCGGGCACCGGTTTCCATAGCGAATGTATGCTACCGAGCACTGCATAGCAGTTCTTTATATCATTGACTATAATCCTTATTGCGATTATATCGTAAATATCTTCGAACTTTCTGTTCTGCTTAACAATTTTATTATAGACGCTATAATAAGTTTTTATCCTTCCGTTTATATCCGCAGATATTTTCATCTGCTTTAATTTTTTATTCACTATCTTTATGGCTTCGTCAATTAAAAGCTTTCTCTCTTCCAGTTTTTCATCAAACATATCTTTTATTTTTTTGTATTCTTTTGGGTGCAGGTATTTAAAACTTAAATCCTCAAGCTCCGATTTTATATAATATATCCCCAGCCTGTGCGCAATAGGGGCGTAAACCTCAAGAGTTTCCATTGCATTAATTTTTCTTTTTTCCCTGCCCAGCGAATCCAGTGTTCGCATATTATGCAGTCTGTCGGCCAGCTTTACCAGTATTATCCTGACATCTTCGGACATCGCAATTATCATTTTTCTTATATTATTTACCTGCCGCTCTTCCTTACTGTCAAAAACAATCTTATCTAATTTTGTTACTCCGTTTATAATGTTTGCAATCTTATTTCCAAACTCCTTTTTGGCCATTTCCAGACTGTATTCCGTATCTTCTATCACATCATGCAAAATCGCAGATGCTATCGATATCTGGTCAAGCTCAATCTCTGCAAGTATAAGGGCAACTTCAAGGGGATGGACTATGAAGGGCTCACCTGATTTTCTGTACTGATTTTTATGGTATTCCTTTGAGGTCTGATACGCTTTATGGATAAGCTTTTCATCCACACCGGGATTATACGACTTTATCTTTTTTATAAGCTTCTTATATATAATATCCGTATTTAAATTTTTTGCCCTGTTATTTACTTTAGGATTCATTTTTAAATCTTTTTCTATAATTTACCTTAAAATTTTATTTTTATAATTATAAAACATTTTTAAATTCTATAAAATAAGTCTGAAATTACAAGCTGTATATTTTTACGATTCCTCCAGTTATTCTCTTCAATTCTGTACAATATATTTATTTTTTCTCCCTTTATTATTTTTCCTTTAATTTTCTCATCCAGGTTAAACATTATTGCATCCATTGAAAATCTTCCCTGTTTAAGCTTCAGCTTCACATGTTTCCCCCCTGACAGGTGCGAAAATTCAGATATCATACAATTCCTGGATATAAAAACAGGTTTTGGGTTTCCGGGCCCAAACGGCCTCAGCATATTAATTTCATTAAACACCGCTTTATTTATGTCTTTGAATCCTATCTCCATATCATAGGTAAATATTTTTTTAATATCCTCTGCCGCCAGACTCCTGCAGGTAATTTTTACTAAATTTTCATAAAAAGCTTCATAATTTTTAATATCCATTTTTATACCACATGCCAGCTGGTGTCCGCCAAAGCTATTGAATAAATATTCTAACCGGGATAAATTTCCATATAAGTCAAATTTATCTATGCTTCTTCCAGAACCTTTAAGCTCTCCTTCAGCTTCTTTAAATAAAACAGCAGGAATATTAAATTTATTTACGATCTTTGATGCAACTATTCCCAGCACACCTTCACTCCAGTTTTTCGATTTTCCTATAAATATCCTATCAGACGCAATGATTTCATCAAAATCATTATTCTCTACAATCTCACTAAAAATATCCTTCTGTATCTTTTGCCTCCTTTTGTTAAATGAATTAATTTCATCTGCCAGCTCATCCAGGATATTTCCTTTTTTTATTAAAAGGTCAAAGCTAACCCGGGCATTTTTTATCCTTCCGGAAGCATTAAGCCTTGGAACTATTATAAAACCTATATCATGCTCGTCTACATAATCTTTCTCGCCAATGGCAAAACTCATTATCTTCTTTAATCCTGGATTTGCAGTCTTTTGAAGGACCTCGAGACCTTTCTTTACCAATATCCTGTTCTCACCAACCAAAGGCATTATATCTGCTATTGTTGATATGGAAACAAGGTCAAGCAATCCCGTCAGATAATCCTTCCTGAAATTTTTTTTAAGTTTATAATCCATTTTCTTTAAAACTGCATTTATAAATTTAAAGGTTACTGCCGCACCACTGAGATGCTTGAATTTATACCTTGAATTTTTTAATTTGGGATTAATTATGATATATTTGCCTGTAGAATCTTTAAAATCCTCTGATTGATTATGATGGTCGCAGACTATAACATCTGGACTTGAATCGCTTCGCTTTATAAAATTTTTAACTTCTACGCTATTTGTACCACAGTCAACCGCTATTATAAGATTGCATTCGCCTTCCAGCGATACTTTCTTTATAAAATCAACCGATAAATCATAACCTTCTTCAAAACGGTCAGGAATATAAACATCGGATTCAATTCCAAGATCCTTAAGAAATTTATACATAAGTGTAGCGCTTATAATGCCATCAGTGTCGTAATCACCAAATACAATAATATTTTCATTGCCCTCTACTGCCTTTATTAATCTTTTTATGCCTTTGTTTATACCCGGCAGCTCCAGGGGTTCATGGAGATTTTTAAGAGAAGGGTTGATAAAAGATACTATTTCCTCTTCGCTGGTTATATCCCTCCTGGCAAGAATTTCCAGCAAAAAAGGGCTAAAAACGGACTTTCCCAATAACTCCGTATCCAGTTTATTATTGTTTCTGCATCTCCAGTGAGAAGGAATACCTGTCATTTTTTTTATTTCTTATATTTTGGAAATCTATTATTCCATGCAACCAGAATTGGACTGGCAAAAAATATAGATGAGTATGTCCCGCATATTATTCCAACTGTAAGGGCAAGGGCAAAATCCTTAAGAGCCGTTGTTCCCAGTATAAGCAGTAATATTACCGGCAGTAATGTAGTTATTGATGTATTTATTGAACGTGATAATGTCGCATTTACAGAAAAATTTACCATACTTCCATAACCCATTTTTCCTGCCATGGGAACATTCTCTCTTATCCTGTCAAAAACAACAATGGAATCATTCAATGAATAACCAATAATGGTAAGCAGCGCAGCAATAGTTGATGTATTAATTTCCCTGCTTAAAATGGCATAAACACCAATCGTTATAAGCACATCATGTATTAAGGCTAAAATTGCCACCGCCCCGAACCTGAATTCAAACCTTATCCATATATATATCAGTATACCTGCAATGCTTATTGCTATAGCTTTTATTGCATTCCATATAAGTACATTGCCAAAACCCGGGTCCACGCTCCTGTCCTGGAGAGGTTCACCTTCAACCCCTATTTTTTCATTCAGTATATCAAGTATTTCATTTTTTTCCTCTGTACTTATCGGCTCTCCCTTTTTCTCAGCTTTTACCCTTATAATAAACCTGTCATAATCGGACTGCAGCAAATTATCCGTTACACGCTGTATTATTACATTCTGGTAGCCCATATCATTCATTATTTCCCTTATTTCAGATGCATCCGTATACTGGCTGAATTTTATTTCAATAAGTGAACCGCCCAGAAAGTCAATTCCAAGGTTAAAACCTCCATTTATAAAATAGCCGGCTGCCCCTGTCAGTATAAGTACCAGAGAAACTACAAACCATATCTTCATCCTGCCCATGAAGTTAAAGTTAGCTTTTTTAAATCCAAAAATACTATTCACTATTCTTTCTCCTCACACCCAGAAATACCGGGGTTGCCATTCTGGGAATTCCTGCCGTTAAAAATATTCCGGACCTGGTAAATAATAAACTTATTACCATGCTTATCACTACGCCGAGACTTAAGGTAACCGCAAATCCTTTTATGGGACCGGTACCGAATTGATAAAGCGCTCCGGCCGTAATTAAGGTGGTAACATTGGAATCAACTATTGTCCTTATCGCGTTCTTATAACCCTCACTTATGGCTATCCTCGGGGATTTATCCTTCAGCAGCTCTTCCTTTATTCTTTCAAATATAATAACGTTTGCATCTACCGCCATACCTATAGTCAGGATAATTCCTGCAATACCCGGGAGAGTGAGCGCAGCACCTATGGCCGATATTACTCCCCAGAATAATACAATATAAATTATAAGGCCCAGAGCAGAATAAATTCCAAGGCCCCTGTAATAAAAGAACATAAAAATAATGATTAAAACAAATCCCGCTATTCCGGCATAAAGTCCTTTCTTTAAAGAATCCATTCCAAGGGTTGGACCTACGGTACTGCTATCTTCTATATGCAGATTTATAGGTAATGCACCTGTCTGAAGGACAATCTCTATATTTTTTGCTTCTTCAACACTGTCAATTCCCGTAATCTCTGCTTCTCCATCTGTGATGGGGACTTCTATGTAGGGAGCAGACTCTATCTCTTCATCCAGAACGATGGCAAGGTTTCTTCCGATATTTCCAGTGGTAATTTCTGCAAACTTTTCAACACCCTCATCCTTAAAACTCAATGCAACTCTTATATTTCCGTAATTATCATATCCTGCAACTGCATTGGCAAGTTTTTCACCGGTTATAAGTACAGGCCCAACCAGGGTTGCGGCACCTGTTCTGGAATCAAGCAGTATCTCGCCAATCTGCTCACCGCCCTTTACCAGAAACATCTCCATGGTTTCCGGATCATATTCAACTGTCCCGATTATATCTTCAGGATTAATATCAGACTTATCAGAGCCGTCTTTTTCTTCCTGTCTTTCTTCGCCACTTTCTTCAAGGGTATCCTGACCATCCATTTCAATAAGTATCATCTCCCCCGTTTCCGGGTCTGTTACCAGTTCACCTGCGACATACGCAGATTCACCATTGAAGAATTTATTGATATCATCTATAAGGATTGTTTCTTCAGCTTCCGGGTCAAATACCAGTTTACCATCATCATAGTCTATTCCCACGATATTCCACGCTCCATTGCATGAGGAAATAAACGTACCCTCAACCATCCTGAATTCAAGCTGAGCGGTTTTTCCTATTACTTCTCTGGCAGTATCAGGGTCTTTTACTCCCGGGAGCTGCACCACGATATTATTTAACTGGTCTTTCGTGACAAGTGGCTCTGAAACACCAAGTCTGTCTATCCTTTTCCTTATTTTATCTATAGTGTCATTAAGCCTTTCAGAGGTTACCTCGCTGCCCTCGCTTGCCGTAGGTTTTAAAATAATCTGGGTACCGCCCTTAAGGTCAAGCCCGAGCTTTATAGATTCAGCAGCTGAATCCTTAAAAATATAGCAAAAGCTTAATCCTATCAATATAATAAAAATTATTATGATAGATATATGAACTTTTTTGTTCCTCATATCTACTGCTGGGTCACTTTCTTTGAAATGGCACTTCTATTAACTTTTACATCTACACCGCTTGCTATGGTTACTATAATAACGTCTTCTCTAACATCCTTAATCCTGCCAAAAAACCCGCCTATCGTAACTACTTCATCACCTCTCTGAAGGCTCGACATCAGATCCTTTGCTTTTTTGGTCCTTACACGCTGCGGCCTTATAAGCAAAAAATAAAAAGCCACACCAAGTATAGCCAGCCATATCCATGTCCCGTAATTAGTTAAAAAATTGGTAGTAGCGCTTACTTCACCTGTTTCGGTGCCTTCAGCAACTTCTCCCTCTCCTGTTGCTACAGGGAGACATGAAACACTTAAAAAAACTGCAGTTATTATCAGCATGCTTACAATCACAGTGCTGATTAATTTTCTTTTTAATTTCATAAATACTCCTTAAGATACACTTTTCCAATAACCAAGTATCACTATTATTAACTTTTTTAGAAATTTTGCAAATAGATAATGTCCTTTATTACGAAGTTATTTACTATTTTTATTAATTTAAGAAAAAATAACAAAAAAATTTTTATTTTTTTAAATATTTTCTTATAATTACATAATTAGTATATAAATAATATACACTTATAATACAATATTAAAGTTTCAAAAAACTGGATATTTTCTGATTGATATGACCCCTAAAAGTTGGACACGGACTTAACTAAGCCAGAACCAACTGATGAGACTTATTTTTATTAAATTTATCTTCAAATTCTTCCGGGGGCATATACCCCAGAGAAGAATGTAATCTTTTACTGTTATACACTTCTTCAATAAAATATGGAATACAGTTTA
>JAYEJA010000095.1:0-2248 GCA_034660395.1 Actinomycetota bacterium | reverse complement strand
TAACCCTGCACATCCATTGCCTGAATCAATTACAACTTTTAAGGAATTGCCCTTGAGAGGAAGCTGTGAAAATTCCTTTAAGAGATATTCCGTGTAAGGAGTAAGGATATCAAACTTCTTTAAGGTCCCGATTTTCTCTTGTGGTAAATTTTCTAAACTTACTGAGATTTCATAGAGTTTTTGTATCTCATCGCCAAAAATAGTTTCTTTCTCAATACAAACTTTCATGCCATTAAACGCTGGTGGATTATGGCTTCCTGTAATCATTATGCCACCATCAACAGGCAAATTAAATAAAGAAAAGTAAAGAGCAGGAGTTGGGCATATACCAATATCAATTACATTAACGCCCTGTGATAAAATTCCCTGAACTGTTGCGTTTGCTAATTTTTCTGAGTGCAAGCGGATGTCCCTGCCAACAGAAACAGTAATACTATCCTTTTTGAGGATTTCTTTAATATGCGTAGCATACGCTTTGCCGATAAGATTAACGACATCCGGAGTAAAATTACTTGCTACTTCACCACGAATATCATACATTTTAAAAATAGTTTTATCCAATTGCATATCTTCGTCTATTATTTCTTCTCAATACGTCCATATTTATCGTCAAATCTTACTATATCATCTTCTCCCACGTATTCGCCATTTTGAACTTCGATAATTTCAAGCGGAACCTTGCCAGGATTTGCTAATCTATGCAGGGTAGATTTTGGCACAAAGGTACTTTCACCTTCGTGAACAAAATAGGTTTTTTCACCGATAGTTACCTGCGCACTTCCCTTAATCACAACCCAGTGTTCTGTGCGATGATAATGCATCTGAAGACTTAATGTTTCACCGGGCTTTACTAATATTTTTTTTATCTTGTAGCGCGCACTTTTTTCCAGGGTTTTATACTTTCCCCAGGGCCTGAACACTTCTGAATGTTCTGTCGCTTCTTCTCTATGGTCTTTTTTAAGCTCTGTTAACAATCTTTTAACATCCTGGCCGTTACCCATCTTTGAGACAAATACAGCATCATCCGTTTCGATAATCATCGCATCTTCTATGCCAACGGCAGTAACTAACCGTTTATTGCTAAATATTAACGAATTTTTTGTATCAAGCGCTTTAACATCCCCGATAAAAACATTCCCCTCACTGTCCTTTTTACTTATCTTGTAAAACGAATCCCACGAGCCTATGTCACTCCAGAAAACATCCATCGGAACGACTACTACTTTTTTAGATTTTTCCATCACAGCGTAATCAATGGAAATAGAAGGCATTTTAGAAAAGTTGCTAACAGCTGCATCATATCCATTATCTATATTTTTATAAATTTCTGGCTGGTAAGTTTGAAGCTCGTTTAAGAATGTTGAAATTTTAAATGCAAAGATGCCAGAATTCCAAAAATATTTACCTGTCTTTAGATACTCTTTTGCAGTTTTTAAATCAGGCTTTTCTGTAAACTGCTCTACTGTATTAAAATCACCTATTTTCTCTCCTGCTTTAATGTATCCGTAACCTGTTCCAGGAGATGCAGGTTTAATACCAAAAGTAACTAAATAATCTTTTTCTGCAGCTTTTTCAGCAATGTATAAATACTTAACAAATTCATTTACCGGTTTTATGATATGGTCGGATGAAAAAACAAAAACAATTTCATCAAGGTTTGCCTTTAGCTTATCTATAATGAACTTAGTGCCTAATGCAATAGCGGGAGCTGTATTTTTGCCTGTTGGCTCTGAAATTATATTCTCACTCATCTGAGGAGAAAATTTTGCACAGGAATCTTTTACGTAAAAGTAGTAATCTTTATTAGTAATTGTAATGATGTCCTGGGGTGAAAAAAACTTTAGAAGCCGTTCATATGTAGAATCAAGAAGAGGCGTTCCATCAACAAGCTTTAAAAATTGCTTGGAATACTCTTTACGAGAAAGCGGCCAGAGCCGGGTGCCTGTCCCTCCTGCTAAAACAATGCCTTTCATAAATTTGCCTTCTTCCTTAAATAAATTTTTAAAAGTAAACTTCCTTTATTTTATAACAAAGTGATTTATTGTCAAAACGCCACATTTGAGGGACACATTTCCCTTGATGCCCCTTTTAAAAGGAAAAGAATAAAGGAGGAGATTGCCGCAGGGCAAAAAACTGCCCTTCGCAATGACTGGTTTTTTCTGTTGCTACGCTCCATCAAGAATGACAAAGAAAAGACAAAAGAGGAGATTGCCGCGTCGTGCTATACTTACTTGACGTAATGCATGCC
>JAYEJA010000094.1:0-11567 GCA_034660395.1 Actinomycetota bacterium | reverse complement strand
TGTAATGTATATGAAGCCTGTCATCTTGGGCAGGACTTTTATCTACAGATAAGAACGGTGGAACCATCCCAAAAACAGGCTTTTCAACAGCCTTTTCGACTTGATGCTTTGATTGTTTTAATGGGTTTATAAAGAAATTTAAGCCGGGATACCTGATCCATGGGCATATACACACCTACGGTCCCGACAACGACTGGCTGACCGAGGTAAACGGGACAAAAGTTATAAATGCTTATGGATACAGGATTATTGAAATTTAATTTTTTGTGATTGGTTAACGGTTAATAAGGTAAACCAAAAAGACGGAAAGTGTGAAATATAAATGACGGACACACGGGCAAATCCCAGTATCTCGAACCAGGAATTTGAAGGTGCACGCTTTAAGTCACTCTTAAACAGCTTAAAGTATATCCTTGTAGGTAGAAATAATGAGCTTCTGTCATTTGATAAAGTTAAAAGGGAATTTGAGCTTTCAAGCCAGAAGTACCTGGGAGCTCAGACCGTAAAAGTGGATGATATTGTTGGAAGCCTTGACAGGTATAAGGATTTTGACAGGTATTTTCTTCCTAAAAAAGAGCACCTGCAGGAAAGGTGGGCGAGAATCCATGGACTGATAGCCAGTGATGTAATCCTGCCCCCGGTTAAACTTTATAAAGTGGGAGAGATGTACTTTGTCCTTGACGGGAATCACAGGGTAAGCGTTTCGAGAAAGCAGGGGGTTAAATATATAGATGCCGAGGTAACTGAATTTATTACCGGTACAAAACTCACCCCCGACATGGACCCCAATAAAATATTTATTCTGGCCGGCAGGGAAAAGTTCTTCAGGGTAACCGGGTTAAAGGAGAAGAGGCCTGATATTAAAGTGGAGATAACGGCGCCCGGCCAGTATGAGTTTCTCTTAAGCCAGGTAAATAAGCTGATGGTACAGCTGAATGAAAACAGGAAGGTAGATGAGAAGATAGCAACATTTAAGGATGCTTCTCTTATCTGGTATGAAAATATATACATCCCGGCTATTGAGATAATAAAGCATTATGGACTTTGTGAAAGATTTCCCGGCAGGACGGAAACCGACCTTTATATATGGATAAATGACCATAAGAGGTATTTAAGCTTAAAGTATGGAAGTGATGTGGTTATAAAGTTTGCGGCAAAGGATTTCCTTTTCAGGTTCAGCACAAATCCCCTTAGAAGATTTAAGTTAAAGCTTACGATTTTTAAATTTAAGATTAAAGAATTTTTTAGAAACAAAAATAAATAGACCGGCCTGGTTTTAATACGGGATTAGGACAGCAGTTTTTATAAAATCAGATTTGAAACGCTTTCTTGATGTCGGTTATCTCATTTTCACCTATGTTAATAATCTCTCCGATACTTTTTGAAGCTATGATGGATTTAGCAGTAAATTCAGCAACCTCAAGCGTATCAAATGCGTTAAGGAGACTGTTTCCTGTTACTATAACACAGTCATTTTTTACTATAGCCATGGGCACGCCCTTTTTGAAAGTTCCGGCCGCCCTTTCCGGGTGCATAAAACTTGACCCAAAGGGAAGTTTGGAAACATCTCTCAGCAATATATAGCTTTCCGGTATTGTTTTAGAGTTAAACTTTTTTCTTGTTACTGCGAAGGCCATGATGTTAGGAGGGTGTGAAATTATGATAGAGTTTATATGGGAGTGCTTCTGGTAGATATACTTATGGAGCAGTAAAGAACGGCTTGGCGTCTTGCCTTTTTCCTTTAAGCCATTCTTGATTTTCACGATATCGGCTGTATCAAGATATTTCCTGTCAATTCCGTATGGAGTTAAGATAAACGACCCGTCATCGAGTCTCTGGGAAAAAGTGCCCTGGGTACTGGTAAACAGTTTCTGTTTATAAGCCCGATGTATCAGGCGGCACATTTCTTTTCTGGCGGCTTTTTCAAAGCCGCTGTAACCTTTCGGGGTATACTCTCCAATATCTGAAAGCTGCTTATTTTTTGAAACTTCTATATCTTTTTGCGAAAGCGAAACAGGTTTGCCTATTATATTTGCATTTATTTCCAGCCTCGCACAAAAATCAAGGGTTTCAAAAGCCATAAAAGCCTTAAATAGGTCTGGTGCTCCTACCACTATGCCGTGATTCTCAAGAATTACAGTACTTATTCCTTTTTTAAAAACAGCCGTAATTTTTTTACTCAGCTCACTGCTTCCCGGCAATGCGTAACCGGCAATACCTGTATCGCCGCATATCAGGCGTACATTGGGAATCAGGTTTATATCGGGTATTTTCCTGGTGATGCTAAAAGCTACCAGGGCCGGTGGATGCGCATGCAGTATGGCTTTGATATCCGGTCTTTTTTCATAAATCTGCTTATGAAACGGCAGCTCACTGGAAGGTTTGTGGTTGCCTGATACTGTGCCGTCATGTCTTATACATACTATATCTTTATGGGTAAGTGAACCTTTATCAACCCCGGCAGGAGTGATCCATATATTTTTTTCATTATCAAGTATTGAAAGATTTCCTCCGGATGTCGTAGTCATCCCGTATACGTAAATTCTTTCCATAATCATGGATATCTGTTCTGCTGGATGCATCAGTTCAAATTTCATTTTAGATAATTCACCTTAAGTGCAGATTTTTACTAAAATATCATTTAGAATTCTATATTGTTTGCCCGTAAATGTATAATAATTTTTAAATGATTTAAACTTTAAGTGCGATAAACATGACAATTTAAAAATTCAGGGGAATTAATACAAAAAATTGTTTCAGGGTTATAGAATTAATAGTTATTTAGTTATAGAATATGGTATGATTTTTAGTTAGACAGCGAAGAAAATATGGATAAAAAATTAGTTTTACTTACCAATGATGACGGAATAGATTCAGAGGGTCTTTATTCTCTTTACAGAGTTCTTGAAAAAGATGAGAGCTTTGATATAAGGGTGATAGCGCCGGATAAGGAAAGCAGCGCAGTGGGTCATGCCATTACAGTGTTCCGGCCTATTTCAGTAAGGAAGGACTACAGGGAAGGTAATTTTTTTGGGCATGCAGTGGATGGGACACCGGCTGATTGTGTTAAGATAGCCAGAAATGATATTCTTGACAGGACTCCCGACCTCCTTATTTCCGGTAT
This sequence comes from Actinomycetota bacterium, assembly GCA_034660395.1. Classification (GTDB taxonomy): domain Bacteria; phylum Actinomycetota; class Humimicrobiia; order Humimicrobiales; family Humimicrobiaceae; genus JAQVEM01. Next base: position 8,443 of record JAYEJA010000094.1, on the reverse strand, counting down.
AAACAGGGGAGCAAATCTGGGGGAGAACATTATTTATTCGGGAACGGTATCGGCAGCGACCGAAGGAACTACTCTTGGTATAACTTCAATGGCTGTTTCTGTTGATAATCTGGTTGATCCCGACTTTGTTTATGCGGCAAATTTTACAAAAAAGATTGCTTCAAAAATAATGGAAAATGGCGGGCTCCCTGCAAGAACTCTCCTTAATATAAATTTTCCAGATGTTAACGAAGATAAAATAAAAGGTGTGATTATCACCAGCCAGGGAAATGCGAGGGTGAAGGACAAATTCATAAAGAGAGCTGACCCCAGGGGCAGGGATTATTACTGGATGGACGGAGAATTTGAAGGGGAAACTGTAGATATGGATACCGATTATGGCGCGGTTAAAAATAATTATATCTCCATTACCCCCATCCACTATGACATGACTGATCACAGTGCGATTGAATATTTTAAAAAATGGAAAATTGAAAAATAATTTGTAATTGCGGTTTGAGATTCTTACATATTAAAATAAGGCAGTTATAATAAAAGTGTGAAAAATGTATTTTAAATAAATTATAGAAGTAATAAAAGGGCTGATTGCGGTGACTGAAAAGAAACAATTTATATCGGATCTTAAAGTTGGAGGCAGGGTGGAGTCTATATTTGCCGTGGCGGAAAGAAAGGTTAGAAAAAAAAGAAACGGGGACGATTACTGCACAGTTACCCTCCAGGACAGGGATGGGAGTATAGGAGGGGTACTGTGGACTGAAACTTTTAATAAAACGGGAGGCTTTAATACAGGGGACTTTGTACTGGCAGATGGTGATGTGAAGGCATACAGGGGAGGAAAGCAGGTTGTTATCAAATCTTTAAAAAGGATAGAAAATAATAAAGATTTAAACTATTCAGATTACTTAAAGACATCCAAGAATGATATTGACAGCATGTTTGGGGAGATCATGGAATACATTTCCGGCATCGGGAACACCTATCTTAAAAAACTGCTTGATATGTTCTTTGGGGATGAAAAATTCGCGGAAGACTTTAAAAATTCAACTGCGGCCATGTATTACCACCATGCCTTTAAGGGAGGGCTGCTTGAACATACGCTTAATGTTACGAAGCTATGCGATGCTATTTCCAGGGTTTATAAAGATTTAAATTACGATCTCTTGATAAGCGGGGCAATCCTGCATGATATCGGTAAAATGAAAGAGTACAGAACAAAGGTAACCACGGAAGTAACCGACCAGGGTAAACTTCTGGGGCACATAACCATCGGTTATGGGTGGGTTATAGAGAAGATAAAAGAAATAGATGGTTTCCCCCGTGATTTAAGTAACAGGCTTCTCCATATTATACTGAGCCATCACGGGCATAAGGAGTTCGGCTCTCCCAAGAGGCCTAAAATCCTGGAGGCTTTTATAGTTTACCACGCAGACCATATTGATGCTGATGTCGGGGGGTTTAACGTACTGGTAGAGGAAAATAAGGGCGGCAGCGACTGGTCTGATTATGCGAAAATTTTTGAGAGACCGGTGTTGTTAAAAAAACTTAAAATGCCCGGGAATGAATATAGTGAAAATGATACAGGGATGGATAAGGACAGAAGGATAGTACCGGAAGAGGAAAGCGGCAGGAAGGATAAAAGCAGGAATAAAGCCCGGGAAGATGATGGCGGGCAGAGCGAACTTTTCTGATTGGTGCCCTGCGCCGCCGGACAGGATTTAAAGCTTCATAATTTTTATAGGCGTTTTTAAGCCGGGGTTAAAACCATATAATAAGGGGTTATATGGGATAAGGCCGGTTTTTTATTACATATAAAACAGCCCGGGGAGTTTAGATGGATATTGAAAAGTTAAGAAAGGATGCGGAATCATTTCTCTACAGGATAGATAAGGAGTATTACCTCCATTTTTCGGGTATAAAGAAAACTCTTGATATAAGCGGTATTTATGATGAGTTCAGTCATTTATTTGATAAAAAAAATATTGACCATATAAAAAAAATAAAAGATAAAGGTACCGGGGAAGAAAAGAAAAAGGCTGCCTTTCTTTTAAAGTTCTGCACCGAAGGCTATATTGAGATGCAGACAGGGGAACTTGTTGATAAGATTGCGAAAGATGAGGCGGAGGCAAAGGTTGTTATAGACGGAAGAGAAGTTCCTTTCAGGTATTCCGAGGTTATGCTTTCAAATGAAAAGGATAAGATTAAAAGGGATGGTATTGACGATAAGAGAAACAGGATAGTGGCAGAAGATTTGAACGGTACTTTATATGACTACTGGAGCACTTTACACAAAAAGACAGCAGAGCTTGGCTTTTCAAGTTACAGCGAGCTTTTTTCATATCTTAAAGAAGAGGATTTTTCAAGTCTCCAGCAGGGGATGGAAAAACTGCTTGATGAAACCGAAGATTTATACCGGGAAAAGTTTGGCAATTTATTAAAAAAGGAAATAGGTATATCCCCTGATGAGTCAAGGAGAAGCGATTTTTCTTACTTCAAAAGGGCCGGGAAATATGATGTGTTCTTTAAGAAAGAAAATCTTGTTCCTGTATTTAAGGAAACCTTATCCGGAATGGGTATGAACCTTGAGAGTTATAAAAATATATACTTGGATTTAGAAGAAAGAAAAAATAAATCCCCGAGAGCGTTCTGCAGCACGCCGGGAATACCGGGGGAGATTTACCTTGTGGTTATGCCTTCAGGCGGGCAGGATGATTTTGAGACCATACTTCATGAAGGGGGACACGCTCTTCATTTTGGAAATACCGGCCCGAAGCTTGATTTTGAATACAGGTGCCTGGGAGATAATGCGGTTACCGAAGGATATGCTTTTACAATGGAAGAGCTTATGCAGAACAAACAATGGCTGGTTGATTTTACCGGCATGGACAGTGAGCAGGCAGGAGAATTTGTGCGTTTTTCCAATCTTATAAAGCTGTGGTTTTGCAGGAGATATGCAGGAAAGCTTAAATATGAACTGGCCCTGCATAACGGGGAGCCCATAGGCGGAAGGGATTCTCTTTACAGGGAGATTTTATCCGGGGTAACTTTAATGGAATATCCGCCTGAAAGCTACCTTAAGGATGTGGATGACGGCTTTTACTGCACATGTTATATAAAGGCATGGATTTTCCAGGCACAGCTTAAGGAATACCTGTATGGAAAATTTGGTTATACATGGTATAAAAATAAAAAAGCCGGCTCATTTCTTAAGGAATTATGGAGTTACGGTCAAAAATATATGGCAGAAGAGATTTTATCACAGCTGGAATCTGGTAAAATGGATGTTGTCTGCCTCATAGATTCTCTTATGGAAGGAATCAAAGGTAAGTAGGGGATTTTTAGAAATATAAAATTTATGGAAAGGATAAAAATTGGACCTAAAACAAAAAATAAGAAACATCCCTGATTTTCCCCAGAAGGGAGTGGTTTTCAGGGATATTACGACTCTCCTGAGAGACGGGGAGGCATTCAGGTATTCGGTGGATAAATTGGTTGAGAACTGCAGGGGCAAGAAGATAGATGCTGTTCTGGGCGCAGAGGCAAGAGGATTTATATACGGCGCTGTTGTAGCCTATAAACTGGGTGTCGGTTTTATCCCTGTCAGAAAACCGGGAAAGCTGCCTTATAAGACATCCGAGGCTTCATATAAGCTTGAATATGGAAAAAATATTTTACAGATGCATGTTGATGCCGTAAATAAAGGTGACAGGGTTTTAATTGTTGATGACCTGGTGGCAACCGGAGGTACGGCAAAAGCCAAGGCCGGCCTTGTCGAGAAGATGGGAGGCAAAGTAGTGGGATTTTGCTTTTTGATTGAACTTGAGTTTTTAAAACCAAGGGAGGTTTTAAAAGGTTATGATGTTTTCTCCCTTATTAAATATGAATCTGAATAAAAAAGTATTAAAGGAAGGTGAATATATATGGCAAAAGAAAAGAAGAAAGATAAGGAAGAAAAAGAAGAAAAGACTGCAGGCGGGAATGGAGAAGATAAGGAATTAAGAGAAAAAATTTCCGAAGAAGATATTGAGGATAAAAAAGAAGAAGATAAAGAGCAGGACGAACAGGAAATAATTAAGGATCTGCAGGAAGAGATAAATAAATTAGCGACCAAAGATATAATAGCCCAGATGATGATGTCACTTTCAAGCCTGGCTTATAAAAAAATGGGGATTCCTGCTGGAGTAAACGATAAATATAAAGATAAACAGCAGGCAAAAATGGCAATAGATGGATTTGATGCGCTTCTTAAGGTCGTAACAGACGAAGTAAGCGAAGAGGAAAGGGAGAATTTTCAGTCTTCTCTTTCTAATCTGCAGATGAATTTTGTTAAGATATTTTCTTGATATTTTTAATATTAAAAATATATGAGCCCGGTTTTAGTTTGGAACCATAGGTTATTTCAGGAAGCTGTCTGTTAAAAGCTTATGCCGTCTTTGTATTTTTTTGCTTCCTTAATGGCTTTTTTTACTGCTTCTCTGGCAGTTCCGGCTCTTATTATATGTGGTGTATTCTCGCTATAATAAGCTTTGAGCTCCCAGGTTTTAAGTCCTATAACCGGTTTTTTATAGGTTAGCGCGTAACTGATTTCCGAGAGCGTGCCGGAGCTTCCGTCAACAGCTATTACTGCGTGGGATGCAAGTACCACGGATAGGTTTCTGGCAAGGCCGATTCCGGTGGGTATTTTTATATCAACGTATTTGTTTGCATATTTTTCATCCGTAAAAGGTAATAAACCTATTGTAAGCCCTTCTTCCTCACCTGCACCCTTGCAGGCGGCTTCCATAACACCGGACAGTCCGCCGCAGATAAGCACTGCTTTGTTTTTTGCGATTTCCCTGCCCACCTCGCAAGCAAGATTATAGATATCGGTTTCTACCCGGCTTCCGCCTATGACAGAAATTTTAATAATATCGTCTTTTTTACTAATATTTACCATTACCCGGCCTCTCCTGATTTTTATATATGTTCAATTTTTTATTAAGGACATTAAGTATAATCTTATAACAAAATATTAAAGAAATTAATGAAATTTTATGTTTTGTTATTTTAAAGCTTGAAATCCTTTTATATTCCTGTGCTGGAGTTTGACAATTTGACTCTTAATAGATATACTCATATGCATAAAAATACAACAATAACATATTAAGAGGTGGTATTATGGTAGAGCGTAAACAGGATTATTTCAGGATTCCGATAACAATGCCTTCAGGTATGGTTTCGTTTATGGAAAATATGGGTATAGAATGCAAAAAATCAGGGGGCCACAAGATAGCGAATACGATGATTGTAAGATGCGCGTTGAAGCTTTTAATGGATATGGATATGGACATTTCGGGTGTTAAGTCGGAAGATGAGCTTGGGAAGAGAATAAAAGAAGCTGCAAAGAGATATTAAAGCCGGGAGGTATTTTACTGGCGGGAGCCGGTTTGGTGACAATTGACTCTTTTAGACAGCTGCTAATCCCCGTGTATTTTTTTTATTCAATAATTACATATAATTATTCATTTATTTTAAATTCTAAATATTTATAATAGTAGATAAAATATGTGTGTTTTTATATTTATAATCGGATTTATGGGTTCTGGAATGGAGGAATTGAACTGATATGGATGAGTTAGAGAAAGATTTAGCTATTATAGGCGCAGGTCCCGGAGGACTGAGTGCGGCGCTGTATGCGAAAAGAGCAGGGCTGGATTTTGTTATTGTAGAAAAAATAGTGCCCGGCGGGCAGATAATAAATACCGATCTTATAGAAAATTATCCCGGTTTCAAGGGCGATATATCGGGCTATGAACTTTCGCAGAACCTGGTGGAGCATTGTAAAGGACTGGATATAAAAACAAAGGACTACTTTGATATAGATCATATAGAACTCGTAGAAGGTAATGGAAATAATAGGTTTTACGGGTTCAGAAGTGTTAGCGGCAGCGGTGTTATAAAGTCAAAAACAATAATAGTGGCTACAGGAGCCAGCCCTTCAAGATTAAATGTGGAAGGTGAGGATAAACTTATCGGCAGGGGGGTTTCATTTTGTGCGACCTGTGATGGAGCCCTGTATAAAGGCAAGGAAGTTGCAGTTGTCGGAGGCGGGGATACAGCACTGGAAGAGGCAATTTTTCTTACAAAATTTGCAAAGAAGGTATATATAATTCACAGAAGGGATGAATTGCGTGCGGTACAGGTTTTAAAAGATAGAGCATTGAAGAATAAAAGAATAGAATTTTTGTGGAGTTCATTAATAGAAAAGTTTAATGGTGATAATAAGCTGAACGAAGTTCTGGTAAGAGATAAAAAGAAAGATAAGACGTTTGGTCTTAAGGTTGATGCGGTTTTTGAATATGTAGGCTGGAAACCTAATTCTGGTCTGGTAAAGGATCTGGCGGAGCTTGATAAAAATGGCTTCATAATAACGAATTTCAGGATGGAGACGTCACGGCCCGGCATATTTGCTGTTGGTGACGTCAGGAATACACCACTGCGACAGGTTATAACTGCAGTCGCGGACGGCGCGGTGGCTGCAATGTATGCAGATAAATTTCTGGGAAATCTTGAAAAGCAATGAAAAAATATAAAGGATGAGCGGCGGAATTTTTAGATTACTATAATGGAAACGATAAAGATAAATTCATCAGGAGAAAAGGTTACAGATATACAGAGAAGATTAAAGCTTCTTGGTTACAATTTCGGCAGGACGGATATTGATGGAGTTTTTGGCAGGGAAACCGAGAATGCGGTAAGAAAGTTACAGCAGGACAGGGGTCTTTTGGTAAACGGAATTATTGACCAGGAAACCTGGCAGGAACTGGTTGATGCAGGATACAGGATAGGTGAAAGGATGCTATATTTTAAATATCCTCCTTTCAGGGGTGATGATGTAAGAACGCTCCAGCTCTGGCTTAAGACACTTGGTTTTTATCCTTATAACGAAAACGGTATATTCTGCAAAAAAACCCATAAAGCCCTTTTAGAATTTCAGCAAAATATGAATGTTGCTGATGATGGTATAGCGGGAGAGGAAACAATCCAGAACTTAAAAAGTTTAAGAAGGATAATTGTGTCCAAAAAAACTTCCAATTTTCCATTGATAAAAAGTACAGGCAGAGAAAAAAAGTTACAGGAAAACAGGGTAATTCTGGATTATAGCGAAAATATAGAAGACATGAAGAACGGTATGGAGTTTATAAGTGAAAAAATATATATTTTAAGCAGCATAGTAAATTTTTGCAGGGATATGCTTCTAAGAAATGGCATTGAGACATTAATTTCTATAAGCGGCGATGAAAGACAGAACGTATTTCTGTATGACAGGGTTGAATATATCAATAAAAGCAATTCGGATTTGCTGGTTAGCATGGATTTAAATTACTCGGTTGATAAAAATGCCAGCGGAAGCAGCTGTTTTTATTTTAAAGGTCTTAAATCTCATTCAATCGACGGCTACAGGATTGCCGGTATAATACAGGATAAACTTGTTGGTAATCTGGAGTTTATGGACTGCCGTACCAGTGGTGCGAACTATGCCATACTGAAGGCGACAAGTCTGGTGTCTGTACTTGTAAAACCAGGTTTTATTTCAAATCCCGTTGAAAGAGAAAGGTTAAAAAAATCCAGTTATCAAAAAAAGATAAGCGATAATATTGTGGAAGCCGTTATGAAATATCTTGCCGGATAGCAGGCAAAATAATATCTTTTAGCAAACAGGCTTTCATGCATGTTATATATGACGATTTTTATCTAAAGCACGAAAATGCTCCGGGCCACCCAGAGAATGCTTGAAGGCAGGTATGAATATGATAGTAAGTAAGGGAGTGTTTTAAAAACTATTGAGGAGGGCTGCATCGAAAAGGAAGATCCGGCCGGTATCAAAGATGCCGGGGGTCTGGAGGGCAGATTAAAGTCAATGGATGATTTCAGGGATAAAAAGCTAAAGAACGCAGGAGTCCTTGAAGAGATTAAGGAAATTTTTAAGGTATGAAAATATTTTCATTGTACAAAAGGTCCGGAATTTTTCTACAGGGAAGCCGGTTTAGAGGAAAGATTTTTAGCATACTTCTGCTGATTTTATCTGTAATTATTATTTTTTCGACTCCAGGCTGCAGGAATTATGACGAAAAATTTGACGTTGTCTATTTTTTTAAGACTGAGCCGGAGAAGGCGGTTCTCGATTTCTTCCAGGCTCTTGACAGTAAAGACCCGGATTTTATTTATACGAATTTGTTGCCTGACAGGGATAAGAATAATATAAGCAGGGAAAAGTATCTGGAGGAGATGGATAAGGTATTATCAGGCGTGGCGGGAATAGAAGTTACAAAAATAGTTTATCTGGGTTATGAAAATGAAATGAGCAAGGTGGTGGCAAAATTTGAAATAAGCTATGAAAACGGAGAATTAGAAAAGCACAAGAAGTATATATATTTGACTGAAGAAAATGGAAGCTGGAAAATAA
>JAYEJA010000093.1:0-2316 GCA_034660395.1 Actinomycetota bacterium | reverse complement strand
AAATTAAGATAACCGAAAATAATATCAAAAAGCAAGTAAAAGACTATCTTGATATTATGGGCTGGTTTAACTTCCCGCTAACGGCTGGTATAGGAAGCTATAAGGGGGCGCCTGACCGCATAGCAATTAAAGGTGGGCGAGTGTTATTTTTGGAAATAAAAAAGCCGGTGGGCTGGAAACAAAGCGATGGACAAAAGCAATTTCAGAAGGATATTGAAGAGCATAATGGGGAATATTATTTAATTAGAAATTTAGATGAGTTGATTAAAATAATAGGATAAATTGACATAACAATATAATCTATGATATAATAATAATAGGGGTATGATATGGGAAAGATTGAATTTATAGCTTCACTACCTGACATTCTGTCAGCTATTAATATTGCAGGGGTAGATGGTAACAGTAGAATTAAGTTAGATATACCTGCAAGTGATATGGAGGCAGTATTACAGCTTATTAAACTAAAAGGGCAAGCGTTCAAGGTAACAATAGAGGAAATGGAGCAAGGTGAATGGTAATGGCTGATTCAGGTAAAATCCTGAAAAATCAGGAGAAAATTCATGATATATTACCAAATGGACAAAAACGTTTTGCCAAAGGCAACAAAATTGGTAAAATGAAGAAGCGTGGTTTTACTCTCACTGACCTAAACAAAGTGGTGGTAGAGTATGAAAAGACACACAACCAAACATTACTTAAGCATTATATAGAGCAATTAATGGTTGACAATAACTTGCTATCAAAATTTATAGATAAGAATGTACCCACCAAAAATATTAATGAGGTCACAGGTGCAGACGGGTCACCATTTCAAGTTACGCTAAAAAAGGTTGTTTATAAAGAAGATGAGGGGGCTAAATGAACCTTGACATACCAATACCTTACAATTATAAACCATATCCGTGGGAAATACCTATATGTGTAGCGTTTCAAAATGGTAAGGAAATTTGGGCTACCATACATAGACGAGGCGGGAAGGATTTATTTTCGCTATGTCAAATTCTATTACCGGAAGCGTTTGAACATCCGGGAACATATCAATATGTTTGGCCATCTTTAAAACAAGGACGTGATAGTTTTTGGGAAGGTAAAGATGAAGAAGGTAGGGATGTGATGCGGAAATATGTACCGGAAAAAATGATATTGCATAAAGATAATGCAGATATGAAACTTACCGTAGCATCAGTGGGCGGTACATCATTAATTCAAGTCTTTGGAACAAATAATAAGCAATATATAGCATTACGTGGTAAACCTTCTAATGGGGCGGTATTCACCGAATTTGCTTATCAAGATCCCAGAGGTGAAGAAGTTATTACCCCGATGATACGGAAAACGGGTGGTTGGAGAGCATACAATAGTACCCCAAATGGTAACAATCATTACAAAGAAAGATACTACCGGGCAAAGAAAAATAAAACTAATTGCTATACTATACTGGCAACAGTAGAAGATACTTTTGGACACGATGGGCAAAGATTGGTAACTGAAGCAGACCTGCAAAAAGAACGTGATGACGGTAAATCAGAGGATTACATTAATCAAGAATATTATTGCTCATTCAATCAAGGTATAGAAGGAACTTATATCGGCAGGGAATTACAAGATTTAGCTACCGAAGGGAAAATAACCAAGGTACCATACGAAAAAGAATTATTGGTTGATACTTACTGGGATTTAGGAATAACAAAAAATAGTATGGCAGTTTGGTTTGTGCAACAGTTGGGGAATGAAGTAAGATTTATAGATTTTGAAGAGGCAACCGGAAAGACTTTTGCTTACTGGGCTGGTTTACTCAAATCAAAAGGATATTTATACCGTAATCATTGGGCTCCACCCGATGTTAAAGTTAAAGAAATGGTTGGAAAAGGATTTATAGCTAAAACAAGATTAGAACATGCTGCGGATGTAGGGATACATTTTGAACTAATAGAAAAATGTTCTTTTGAAAATAGTGTTGAAGTGTTAAAAGGCCTGTTACCAAATTGCTGGTTCGATGAAGAAAAAACCCATATAGGTAGGCAACATCTTGAAATGTGGGGTAGGGTTTGGAATGATATCTTGCAAAAATATACAGATGCAGAAAATCAAGACGGGAATGACCATGCAGGGGCAGCGGCAAGATATGCAGCCATATCAATAAGACAAATTGGTTTATATAAAAGCTCAAGGAATTATAACCAAAATAATGACCAAGACTATGTGAAAAAGCATAGCAGTAAATATTCAGGATTATAAAGGGGGATAATTATGTACGAGAAAATATTAAAGGATTATGAGGGAATTTTGAAGAATGATTATAGAGCTATTGAT